>DAICZO010000298.1 GCA_027311125.1 Acidobacteriaceae bacterium | reverse complement strand
CGCTGGCAACCCTCCGCCCCCACAGCGTCCGCTCCACCAGCGACACCCCACGAAAAACTCCGTTCTTCACTCGATCCGCGATCGTCACCTGGCTCCGTCCCACCGTAGAAGTCTATCCCCACCAACCACTTACATCTTGTACCGCCCCATCTCATCGTCGTTCAAATTCTCCAGCCACCGCCGCATCTCATCCGGACCCACACTCGCTCCACCACTCGCCACCTGCTTCGAGCTCTCCAGCACCTTGCGATTCACATAGATCGGACAATCCCACCGCAGCGCCAGCGCAATCGCATCCGAAGGCCGCGCATCCATCGCCACCGTCTCCCCCGCCTGCTCCATCCAGATCACCGCATAGTACGTATCGTCCCGCAACTCACTCACCACAATCTTCCGCACCGCCGCCCCCAGCCCACGCGCCATCGTCTGCAGCAGATCATGCGTCATCGGTCGCGGCGTCGCCGTCTTCTCCAACTCCAGTGCAATCGCATTCGCCTCAAAAATCCCCACCCAGATCGGCAACACCGCCTCGCCCGCCACATCCTTCAGCACCACGATCGGCATATTCGTCACCGGGTCCATCATCAACCCGCGAATCTCCATCTCCACTTCATCCGCACCGCGTTCCGTCATCGTCGTCATCGAAACACCAATCCCTAATTCAGCACTACAAACTGCGGCTCACGTATAACTGGCACATAACGCTCCGCATCCGGCCCCGCCGGCAACGCCTCTCCCACCAGGCAATTCGGCAGCGTCTTCGTGATCCGCACCGGAACATAACTCCCCACCGGCGGCATCCCTACCTCCTCAGCGCCCATCACAAAGTTCACCGTCTTGTTCTGCGAACTCCGTCCCACCACCTGCATCCGCGCCATATTGTGGCTCTCCACCATGCACTCCTGCACCTCATGCAGATGCCGTCCATAGTGCTCCCGCTGTATCTCCCGCTGCCGGTCCATCAGTATCCGCAGCCGCTCCGTCTTCACCTCTTCCGGTATCGAGTCCACCATTCCCACCGCCGGAGTATTCGGCCGCGGCGAAAACTTGAACGCAAACACCGCGTCATACTTCACCGCATCCAGCAGCGTAATCGTCTCCTCAAAATCCGCGTCCGTATCTCCCGGAAAACCCACAATCATGTCGCTCGTTATGCTGATGTCCCGCTTCGCCCCATGGATCCAGCTCATCCGCTCCAGGTACCACTCCCGCGTGTACTCCCGCGCCATCGCCTTCAGCACCGCCGTCGAACCCGACTGCACTGGCAGGTGTATATGGTCGCAAAGCGTCGGCGTCGCATCGATCGCCTCCACAATATCCCGCGTAAAGTCCCGTGGATGCGACGTCGTAAACCGCACCCGCTTCACCCCTTCAATCTCGCCCACCGCCACCAGCAACTCCGCAAAACTCATCCGCCCCGAAGGGTCCCGGTACGAGTTCACATTCTGACCCAGAAACTGGATCTCCGTGAACCCCATATCCGCCATCTTCCGCGCCTCCACCAGCACCGAAGCCGCCGTCCGGCTCCGCTCCTTGCCCCGCGTATACGGCACCACGCAGTACGCGCAAAACTTGTCGCACCCTTCAATAATCGTGATGTACCCACGGTGCGGATTCGACCTCGCCGTAAACTCCGTCTCAAACGTCTCATCCGTCTGCCGGTCGTCCAGACCCGTTATCCGCGTCTCTCCCGCCTCCAGCCGAGCCAGCATCTCCGGCAGATTCCGGTAGCTCGCCGACCCCGCCACCAGCGACACATACGGAGCCTTCTCGAAGATCTTCTCCCCCTCCTGCTGCGCCACGCACCCAATCACGGCAAACCGCTTGCCCTCACCCTGTAGCTTCTTGTACTCGTTCAGCCGATGAAACACCTTCTGCTCGGCCTTATCCCGAATCGAACAGGTGTTATACAGAATCAACCCCGCATCCACCTCATCCTGAACCCGCGCATACCCCTGCTGCTCCAGCGTCCCAATCACCTTCTCGGAGTCATGGGCATTCATCTGACAGCCAAACGTCTCGATATAAAAAGTCTTGCTCACCCCACCAGTATATCGCCCAGACCCAGCCCCATGACTCACCCGGCTCTCGCCCGCCATCCCCTACAACGTGTCATCGTTCTTAGCTTCCATCTTTTTTCAGTTGTCGTTTTCAGTTGCCAGCCTCCTAAGTTGTCGTTCTCGTTGTCATCCTTTTGAGTTGTCATCTATTTGAAGTTGTCATCCGTTTTTTAGCTGTCATCCGTTTTTTTAGTTGTCATCCTTCGCGCAGCAGAGGACCTGCTTCTCGCACTTGGCGTTGTAACTGTTCTTGCTTCTAGGTACCCCAAGGCTTCAGCCTTGGGTCTCTAAAGCCCACCAGCAACCCCGGGCTTTAGCCCCTGAGGTATGCCCTCTTACCCCCGATCACCACCGCAACTAGAAACCTCATTCTTGCCGCGCCTTTAGGTGGG
>DAICZO010000266.1 GCA_027311125.1 Acidobacteriaceae bacterium | reverse complement strand
CCAATAACCTCCGCTAGGCCATCCGGCTCCCAAGAGAGCATCAGATCCGCTGCCGTGAGCAGCCCGGAACGGTCCCTAGCGTCTTCTCTTGGGGTCATGAACCAGAAATAGTGTCGCCTCGGATTCACCAGCCAGAAGCGCAACAGTTGCTCGGCGAACTCCTTGCAGGTAAGCTCTTTGCGAACGCTACGAGCCTCAGCTAACCTCCACCAAATACGATCAGCCCTACTCCTCGCCCTCCCGCAACTTCGCCAGTACCCCAAAATCTTCCAGCGTAGTCGTATCGCCCTTCACCTCGCCGGTAGTCGCCAGCTCCCGTAGCAGCCGCCGCATGATCTTCCCGCTCCGCGTCTTCGGCAAAGCGTCAGTAAACGTCAGATCATCCGGACGCGCCAGCGCCCCGATCTCCTTGGCCACCCACTGACGCAGCTCCTGCCGCAGCTCTTCGCTCGGCTTGTAGCCATGCTCCAGCGTCACAAACGCTGCAATCGCCTGCCCCTTCATCTCATGCGGACGACCCACCACGGCAGCCTCTGCAACTTTAGGGTGAGCCACCAGCGCCGACTCGATCTCCATCGTCCCCAGCCGGTGCCCGCTCACGTTGATCACATCGTCCACCCGGCCCATCAGCCAGAAGTATCCATCCGCATCCCGACGTGCACCATCACCCGTAAAGTAGCTCCCCGGAATCTCCGAAAAATAGGCCTTCTCATAGCGCTCCGCATCGCCATAGATCGTCCGCGCCATCGACGGCCAGGGCTTTCGGACCACCAGTAGCCCACCCTTGCCATCCGGAACCGGCTCGCCCTCTTTTGTAACCACTTCCGGCACAATCCCAAAGAAAGGTCGCGTAGCCGACCCCGGCTTGGTCCCCACAGCACCCGGAATCGGCGCAATCATGATCGCACCCGTCTCCGTTTGCCAATAGGTATCCACAATCGGGCACCGCTCCTTCCCAATCTCCCGGTGATACCACATCCAGGCCTCGGGATTGATCGGCTCCCCCACCGTCCCCAGCAGACGCAAACTCGTCAGCGAGTACTTCCGCACCCACTCATCACCCCACTTCGTAAACGCTCGAATCGCAGTCGGAGCCGTGTAGAAAATCGTCACCCGATGTGCATCCACAATCTTCCAGAAGCGGTCTGGCTCCGGCCAGTTTGGCGCTCCCTCGTACATCATCACCGTCGCACCATTCTGCAGCGGGCCATACACCACATAGCTATGCCCAGTCACCCATCCAATATCCGCAGTGCACCAGTACACATCGTCTTCCTGCAGGTCGAACACATACTTGCTCGTCAGGTAAGTCTGTACCGCATATCCACCCGTCGTATGCAGCAGCCCCTTCGGCTGCCCTGTCGTGCCCGACGTATACAGCAGATACAGCGGGTCCTCCGCATCCATCCACTCCGCCGCGCACACGTCGTCGGCCTTGGCCATCTCCTCGTCCCACCAAACATCTCGACCAGGCTGCATGACCATCGCGCCCGTACCTCTCCGGTAGACCACCACCTTCTTCACCGTAGGGCACTTCACCAGCGCCTCATCCACAATCGCCTTCAGCTTCACCTCGCCGCCGCGGCGATAGCTCACGTCCTGCGTAATCAGCGCCACGCACGCTGAATCATTCACCCGATCCACGATCGCCTGCGCCGCAAAGCCTCCAAAGATCACCGAATGCACCGCACCAATCCGCGCACATCCCAACAGCGCAATCGCCAACTCCGGACACATGCCCATATAAATGGCTACCCGATCGCCGCGTTGCACCCCCTGCGCCTTCAGCACGTTCGCAAACCGCTGCACCTCCACCAACAGTTCGCCATAGGTCAGTTTGCGCACCTCACCCGGCTCCCCCTCCCACAACAAAGCCACCTTGTCTCGCCGCGACCCCATCGCATGACGATCTACACAGTTATGCGACAGGTTCAGCTTTCCACCCACAAACCACTTTGCTCCCGAACCGGACGCACCACCCGGCTCCAACACCTTGGTCCACTTCGCAAACCACTCCAGTTCTTCGGCCGCCTCGCCCCAAAAAGTCTCCGGCTCCTCAACACTCCGCCGATACATCGCCTCGTATTGCTCCACGCTCTGGATATGCGCTCGCGCTGCAAACTCTACAGGCGGCGGAAACAATCGGTTTTCCCTCAGGGTCGAATCCAGGTCAGGCTGTGTATGCGACATCGTAGCGTGTATCCCTCCAGTATTTTCTCTCAGCTTCAAAAAAGGTACCGTATGCACTCCATCACGGCAAACCCGTCGGCGTCCCCACCAGCAAAAAGCCTCTTGCCCACCACCCCGACCTAAAGCCGGAGTGAGCAAACAAGAGGCTTCCGCTTCCTTCGCAGTACAGAACGTACGCTATCGCCTAAGCGGCCGGAGCCGGTGGCTTCACCAGCAGCGGCAGCACAATCGACACCAGCATGATTACCGCAATCACGTGCAATCCACCAGCATACGCGCCAGAACTCTGCCGCATATGTGCAATCAGCAGCGGGCCAAACGCACTGGCGAATCCCCATGCCGTCAGCATCAATCCGTAGATCGAGCCAACATTCGTCGATCCAAAGTAGTCCGCGGCAAACGCTGGCATCGTACCAAATCCACCGCCGTAGCACATCAAAATTACGAATGCCACAAACGTGATCACTGAAACCCCATGCAGACTGGGCAAGATCCAGAACAGTCCCACCTGCAACAGGAACATCACCGCGAACGTCACCTTACGCGAGAGCATATCCGACACCCACGCCCAGAACACTCGGCCAGCAGCATTTCCAATACTCACGATCCCCACCATGCCCGCGGCAATAATCGCCGTAGCCTTGGCAAACTCCTGGAACATCGGAGCCTCCTGCGAGATCACCGAAATACCAGCAGAGGTATTCAGGAACAGCAGCATCCACAACGCCCACCACTGCCAGGTGCGCAGCGCCTGACCCAGCGTAAAGTCCTTCGCGGTCTTCTGGCCAATCTCTTTCGGCTTCGGTGTCCAACCCTCGGGCAACCAGCCATCCGGAGGATTCTGCATAAAGAACCCAGCCGCGGTCGCAACCACCAGGTAAACCAGCCCCAGGTAAGAGAACGTCTTCAGCACCCCGACCGTCTGGATCAGGTGCGTCGCAATCGGTGCCGTGACCAGAGCTCCAGCCCCAAACCCGCCCACAGCAACGCCCGTCATCAGGCCGCGCCGGTCAGGGAACCACTTCACCAGCACTGCGACCGGAACTATATAGGCAAAGCCAAGGCCAACGCCGCCCAACACGCCATACGTCAGATACAACCACCAAAGTCCAATGCTCGAGTAGCTCGCAAGGAACACACCCAGCCCATACAGGACTCCACCCGTAAGGGCTACGACTCGCGGCCCCGACTGTTTCAGCCATAGTCCACCAAAAAATGCCGAAACACCCAACACAAAAATCGCAATCGTGAAAGTCAACGTCACCTGAGAGATCGTCCAGTGGAACTGTTTGGACAAAGGCACGCGAAACACACTCCAGGCGTAAACCGCACCCAGAGCCATCTGTAGCAGAATTCCAGCCAGCGCAATCCACCAGCGCTTCATACCGTTCATAGTGGTGTAGCCCCCATCTTTCCTATAACCAGAGCAAGATACGTGCGCCGTCTTGCACGACTCGCACGGTCAGAACTGTACACGTTTCACAGCACAACACACCAGACCAGTAACCAATTGTTTACACCACAAACAATCATGGGAGCCATTTTGGCATCGTACTCGAAGTCTCCGTACTGATCCCCGCACTCGAAGCCTCGGACCAGCTCAGGTCCTTGTTCCCGGTCGTCGATTACGGCATGACTCCCCAAACCCGTTACACTCCAACCAACATGAGTTTTCCTGCGTCCACCATCATCGGCTTCTTTCTCGGCTTCGCCTTTGGCATCGGCTGTGCCCTCGCCGTGATGTACTCCATCTACTCCGGAGGCTACCGGGCAGCTGTCCGCGACTCCCAACTATCCGACCCTCCCGCCTCCTACCGTGACGCCCTCACCAAAGCCCAGCGCAAGTAACCCCTACTCCGCTTCCCGCAATTGCAACTGCGCCTTCAGATCCCGCACCTCGGCCGCCAACGAACGTACCGCCTCCAGCAACTCCGCCTCCTGCGCCTCATCCGGTGAAGGCTTTGTCGCCTCCACATAAAACGTCCCGTTCGGCTCCAGAACGCACTTTTCCACCTCGGCAAAATCATCCAGGCCTTGCTTGTGAATCACAGAAAGCAACTCCAGCTCCGTCAGCGCTTCCTTCTCCATTGCCTTCCGATCCACCTTCCCCCGACGTATCAGTACCGTCTCCGAACCCTCCACGGTCTGGTTCAACTTCGGCATCCGAAACAGCACCCACGTCAGCAGCCAGTTGATCGCCAACAGCGAAAACGCCCCAATCATCCCGCCGGTAACCGAGTTGTCGTCGCCAATCATCGCATTCTGAACCGTGTTCGACAGGCTCAACAACACCACCAAATCAAACGGATTCAACTGTGCCAGCTCCCGTTTCCCAAACAACCGCAGAAAAACGATCAGGCACAGATACACAATCATCGGCCGCAAAATCTTCTCGATTACCGGCAAGTGCAGATGGAACATACTTTCGATCAAGCAACACCTCGGGTTACATTCTCACGCAGCCTCATGCATAGCGCTTCTGATGCCAGTCCCATGCGCTCGCAATGATCGCATCCAACTCGGCAAACTGAGGCTTCCATCCCAACTCCGCTTTGATCTTCTCCGAGCTGGCCACCAGCACGGCAGGATCACCCGGACGCCGTGCCTCTTCCACGACCTCAATCGCCCGTCCCGTCACACGCCGGACGGAATCGATCACCTCCAGCACCGTGAACCCCTGTCCATTGCCGATGTTGTAAAT
The DNA here is from genome assembly GCA_027311125.1 of Acidobacteriaceae bacterium. Taxonomy (GTDB): domain Bacteria; phylum Acidobacteriota; class Terriglobia; order Terriglobales; family Acidobacteriaceae; genus Edaphobacter. The sequence continues at coordinate 1,395 of DAICZO010000266.1, read as the reverse complement.
CAACCGGCTCTTCTCCTTCAACGCTCCCAGCGCCAGCAGATGCGCCTCCGCCAGGTCCTGCACGTGGATGTAGTCCCGTATACAGGTGCCGTCCGCAGTCGGATAGTCTCGCCCAAAGATCTTGATGCTCTTCCTTCGTCCCAGCGCTACATCCAGAATCAACGGAATCAAATGTGACTCCGGCTCATGCGCCTCGCCATACCCTTCGATCGCACCCGCAACGTTGAAGTACCGCAGACTCGCATACCGAAATCCATGCTGCGAATTCATCCAACGCAGCATATGCTCCACCAGCAGCTTGCTCTCTCCATATGCATTGGTAGGCTGCAGCTTGGCATCTTCCAAAATCGGCGTCTTCTCAGGCTCGCCATAGCACGCAGCCGTAGAACTGAACACCAGCTTGTCATGCCCAGTGGCCAGCATCGATTCAAGCAAGGTTAATGTCGAAGCTGTATTATTACGAAAGTAGATCTCCGGCCGCTGCATGCTCTCCCCGGCTTCAATCAGCGCCGCAAAATGCATCACTCCATCGAAGCGGTCAGCCGTCAACGTCTTCGTTAGCAACACCCCATCTGCCAGATCGCCTTGGACAAATTCAGCACCTTCTGCCACCGCTGCTCGTTTGCTGTGGCAAAGATTGTCATACACCGTTACCGCGTGGCCACGGGCCAGCAGAAGCCGTGTCACAGTACCGCCAATGTAGCCTGCACCACCTGTTACTAGTACCTTCACTGATTCTCTCCTTGGCACTTAACTTGCCTACAACAAAAGTATGAGTGTCAATCACTTAGCCATCCGGCAACATATTTGCAGTACCGTAAGGCTCAATTTGACTCGCATGAACGACATCTATAACTCTCTCATGCAATACATCAACGCAACCCGAACCGTTCTACTGCACGTCTCTCTGTGTATACCTGTCGCGACGATTTCTCTGGCTCCTGTCGTCACGACACCTTCGCATCACGTTCAGTAGCACCTTCACTGTTCTCTTTGACTGCCCTCCGAAAACTGCCTTCGGAGTCTATCTTGTCCCCGTAGCGGTCGTACCATCACCACCCGCTCCGGCATAATACGCAACCTCTTTCCACCAGGAAGGAGGTATCGAAGGATTCATGATCATGGCAAAGCCGCTTCGCACGGAAGACCCCGCCCCGCAGAACATGCAGTTCGCACACTTCGGCGTTCTCAACGACGGCAGCCAGAGCAAAGCCTCGCTCTTTACCTCCATCTCACTCAACATCATCATTGCCGTCGTCGTCATCATCATCGGTGCCGCTGCCAAGCACTCCGTCGATCGCAGCCACAAACTCACCACCCTCGTTGAGCCGATTCCCATCAAGAAAATCGAGCCCGAGCCTATCAAGCCCAAAATCATCCCCAAACTTCCCACCC
>DAICZO010000265.1 GCA_027311125.1 Acidobacteriaceae bacterium | reverse complement strand
GGGTGGGGCCGGGAGAGGCTAACTGGAAGGACAAGGGTGGGTTATTTTGATGGGTAGACGCGAGATTTTATGCTGCGTTTGACAGTCCCCTGTAGGATGTTCTAACGCCGCACATACTGTGCCGATTTTGATTTGGATTCTGGAACAGGAACGTTGCCTATGCTAACTATCGATGCCATCCATCTGCGTGAGATCAATCTGCCGCTTGCGTACCCGTTTGAGACCAGTTTTGGACTGACGACGGGTCGGCGGATTCTGCTGGTTGAGTTGGAGGGAGAAGGACTGTCGGCGTGGGGCGAGTGTGTCGCCGGGGAGCACCCTTATTTCAGCGACGAGATGATCGACACGGCGTGGATTATCACGGAGACGGAGTTGGCTCCGCGATTGCTGGATGCGGAGGTACGGAGCGGTGGGAGCTGCCCGGATATCTTCAAGCAGGTGCGTGGGCACCGGATGGCCAAGGCCGCGCTGGAGAATGCGGTGTGGGACCTGGAAGCGCAGATCGACAATATGCCGCTGGCGGAGCTGCTGGGGGGCACGCGCAGTGTGATCCCTTGTGGGGTGTCGATCGGTATCCAGAAGACGCCTGAGGAGCTGATGGAGAAGATTGCGATGGAGCTGGCGGCGGGGTATCAGCGGATCAAGCTGAAGTGCAAGCCGGGCTGGGATGTGTCGATCTTCGAAGCGGTGCGGAAGCGATGGCCGGATATCATGTTGAGCTGCGATGCGAATTCGGCATACCGCATGCGGGATTTCGATCATATTGCGGGGTGGGATGTGTTCAACCTGCTGATGATTGAGCAGCCACTGTGGTATGACGATTTTTACTTTCATGCGATGTTGCAGAAGCGGCTGGAGACGCCTATTTGCCTGGACGAGTCGATACGAAACCGGCGGGATGCGCTGGCTGCGATCGACATGGAGTCGTGCGGAATTGTTAATATCAAGGTGGGTCGGGTGGGTGGTTTCAGCGAGGCGATTGCGGTACATAATGCTGCTGCTGAGCGAGGGATTCCGGTGTGGTGTGGCGGGATGCTGGAGACAGGGATTGGGCGAGCACACAATATAGCGCTCTCGTCGCTGTCGAATTTTTCTTTGCCGGGGGATGTGTCCGCCTCGAAGCGTTATTGGGCAGAGGACATTATCGAGCCGGAGGTAACGGTAAGCCCCGCGGGTGAGATTGTGGTGCCTACGAGCGCTGGCAGCGGCTATGTGGTGCGGAAGGACCGGATTGAAGCGTTGACGGTTCGTCGGCAGACGTTGCGGGCGAAGGCTCGGGTGATGGCGTAGAGAGCAGCTGGTGGGGGCCTAGCGGGTGGGCAACGGCGTGTCGAGCAGCTGCTTGATAGCCTGCTGGTAGCTGATGGGGCCTGGGAGGATCTGGAAGTTCGAGGTCTGGACGGTGGATTCGACTTTCATGGATTTGACCATGAGGGCACGTACGGTGACCTGCTGGGTGAAGCGGGTGAGGATCCAGTTCTGCGATCCGATGTCAGATTGATCGAGGGTGATTTTTCCGCCGGGATAGAGATGGGCGAGGATGCCCCAGCCGAAGTTTACGGGACGAAAGATGTTTGCCTCCATGCGGACGACGTTTTTGGTTTTGGCGTCGATCCAGAGCCTACCCATGAGGCCGGTGAGCGCCTGGGAGGTGGTGGTGGGTGGGTTGAAGCTGGGGTTGGGTTTGAAGTCGAGGACGACTTCGGGTGCGTTGCCGTTGATGCCGGAGGGGGGCTGATCGGGCGCGTAGGAGTAGAGCATGGCATCGGGCAGGATTTGGACGATGTCGTGGGCCATCTTCTTGCCTTCGTCGTCTCTGCGGATGTGGCTGGCGAAGTCGGAGGGTGAGGC
>DAICZO010000263.1 GCA_027311125.1 Acidobacteriaceae bacterium | reverse complement strand
ATCCCACCCTTAGCCCTTGCGTCCCACCCGCGCAGCGCCACCGGCACGATCCATCTCCAGCAGCAGCCCCCGACCACACACCGCTACGTTGTCTCGCGTAGCATTCTTCGCCTCGTACATCATCGTGTCAGCAGACCGCAGAATCATCGGCACCGTCCCTCCATCCTCCGGATACGTCGCCAGCCCAAAGCTCCCCGAGATCCCCAGGGCCAGTCCTGCACCCTCCAGAAACCGTGCCGACCGCAGCTCATCCCGAAGCTGCATCGTCAACTCCATCGCCTCCTGCTTACCCACCCCCGGCAGCAGCACCACAAACTCATCTCCGCCATACCGGAACGCCGCATTCGCAGGCCCTGCCAGACGCTTCAGCAGCCCACCCACCTCGGCCAGCAGTCGGCTCCCCACCTGGTGCCCATGCGTATCGTTCACACTCTTGAAGTGGTCCAGGTCCATAAACAGCAGGCTGAACGTCTCCACCTCGCTCGTCACCTGCTCATCCAGCAGCGTGTACAGATATCGTGCATTGAACAGCCCCGTGCAGTCATCCGTAATCGTCAACTCATGGATCAGCTTCATCGATCGCGCATTCTGTATCGCAATCGCAGCATAATCGCACAAAATCCGCAGAAACGAGATCGAGTACTCCGACATCAGGTCCAGCTTGCTGTTCAGCAGTTGAATCACGCCCAGCGTCTTGTCCGCCGAGCGTACCGGCACGCAGGCAATCGACTGGATATTCAACTCCGGAAAACGCTTCGAAAACGCCGACCAATGCACATCCAGCGATACATCCGGAACCAGCAGCGGATTCCCCGTTGCAGCCACCCATCCCGCCACACCCTCGCCCAGCGGCACGCGCAATCCCTTCAGGCTTTCCGCATTCTGGCCCACCGCAATCGCGTAGTACAAATCCCCCGAAGCCTCATCCACCATCAACATCGACCATCGCTCAGGCCCAAAAAAATTGGCCATCTTCTCCATGATGACGCCCAGAATCTCTTCCAGCTCCAACGAAGAAGTCAGCGCACGCGCCACCTCATGGAACACCCGCAAGTGATCCATCTGGCTACTATCGATGACGCTCAGTCCGCGCTTGTCTCTCAATCCTTCACCATGCAAGCGGTTCCATATCGCAGTTAAGCTTCAGCACCGTCATTCGTTTCAACTTCGGCCTACAAACATCATTTATTTTTGTCCGGACGGACTATCCGCCGATGTGAACCATGCTGCGTGAAGGCTTTTCAAATCCCGGCTCGCCAATATGATGGCGTGCCTCCTTCCGCATCACTACCTTGCGAATGTACGCATCCAGATCGGCATCCGTTCCACCGCGCACCATCTCGCCCTGTAGATCGTGATCGCTCTGCGAGAACAGGCAAGTCCGAATCTTTCCATCCGAGGTCAGGCGCACCCGGCTGCAATGTCCGCAGAACGGTCGCGACACCGGCGCAATAATCCCGATCTCCCCCACCCCGTCATCGAACGTAAACCGCTTCGCCGTCTCACTCGCCGCATTGGGGGCCAGCTCCACCAGCGGACGATACCCATTCAGCCGCCCCACAATCTCATCCATCGGAACCACCGTCTCCGGCTTCCAGGTGCGGTCCTCTTCCAGCGGCATAAACTCGATAAAGCGCACAATCACGCCCTCTCGCCGAGAGAACTCCGCAAACTGCTCAATCTGTCCATCATTGAACCCGCGCAGCAGCACGCAGTTCACCTTCACCGGCCCCAACCCCACCT
>DAICZO010000249.1 GCA_027311125.1 Acidobacteriaceae bacterium | reverse complement strand
CCACATCGTGGGTCGCCCTCAGACTCTACGTTTCACTAGCGTTTACTGACCTGCTTCGACCCGCGGCGTAATCAAGCCAATGTTGTCCACACCAGCCTGATGCCCAAAGTCAATCACTTCGGCAACCTTGTTGAAGTCCAGATCCTTATCGCCCTTTACAAACATCACCTTTTCCTGCCGTGTCGAGAAGATCTCTACCAGCTTCGGCTCGATGTCTGCCTTGTTGAACGACGTGTCATTGATCTTGTACGAAGGAGCGCCGGCACCATTGGACAGAACCTGAACCACAATCGTGCGGTCGTTCGGCTGATCATGCGAAGGATCCTTCGGCGGCTGGGGAACCAGCGTGTCCAAACCCTTGGGCGTGACCGGCACGATCACCATGAAGATGATCAGCAAAACCAGTAGAACGTCGATCAGCGGCGTTACGTTAATCTCCGAAACCGCTCCGCCTGTACCTCCACCACCCATTCCCATAGCAATCTCCTTGGCACTTCGTCTACAACGTTTCCTACAGCGCGATCGCTCCGCAGTGTGAGCCGATCCTCCGCTACCTTACTTCTTTGCTGGCGTGGAATCCGTTTCCCGCTTCTCGGTCAACAGACCAAGCTGGCTCACTCCGGCGGAACGAATGCCGTCAACCGCATCCATCACCTTGCCGTAGTTCGCACGCGTGTCCGCACGCATAAACACCTGCTTGTTCGTCTTGTTCTCGAGCTTCGCCGAGATCTTGCTGCCCAGGTCATCCAGGGTAACTTGGTCGCCGCCCAGGAACGTCCGGCCATCGCGCGTTACAGCTACGACCACGGCATCTTCCTTGTTGGCATCTTCCATCACCACCGCGGCGTCCGCCTTCGGCAGATCGACGTTGACCTTGTTGTTCAACATCGGCGTGATAACCATGAAGATAATCAGAAGCACCAGCATCACGTCCACCATCGGTGTCACGTTGATATTGGAGTTGACCTTCTTACCTTCTTCCCGCTTATTGATACCCATACCGTATGCTCCGTCCTGTCTGCGCCTCGTGCTGCCTCTGCTGAGCTTCGCTTTGACCTCCGAACGCCGTTCGCTGGCGGCGTCCGGAGATCGTCAAAGCATCGATTCCAGCAGGGGTTCGTCATCGTTACCTACACGCCCATCCGGGCGTACAGACTAGCGGTGGCTCTGCTTGATGAAGTAGTCCACCAGCTCGCTCGAGCTGTTGTCCATCTCGACGTCAAACGCTTCCACCTTACCGGTGAAGTAGTTGAACGTCATAACGGCAGGGATAGCGACCAGCAAACCGAACGCCGTCGTTACCAGAGCTTCCGAGATACCGCCGGCAACCGCGCCGATACCCGAGGTCTTCTGCGTGGCAATCTGCTGGAAGGCGTTCAAAATACCAACCACCGTGCCGAACAGACCGATAAACGGTGCCGTCGAACCGATCGTCGCCAAACCACCAAGACCGCGCTTCAGCTTCGCGTGAACGATCGCTTCCGAACGCTCCAGGGCGCGCTGCGAGCTCTCAACCTGCTCTTCGGTGATGCTGCCACCCGAACCGAAGCTGCGGAACTCCTGCAGACCAGCGGTGACCACTTCAGCGAGGTGAGACTTCTTGCAACGGTCCGCAACCTTGATCGCCTCATCCAGACGGCCGTCCTTCAACGCACCGGCAACCTTAGGGGCAAACTCACGCGACTGCTTACGCGCAGCAGAGAAGTACAGGGCGCGATCGATAATGACCGCAAGCGACCAGATCGACATAATGAATAGGAGGATAACGACCGCACGGGCCAGGTTGCCCATGTTGCCCCACAGCTGCAACGGGCTGAAGCCTACTGCGGCTTCCTCAAAAAACATGGCGAGCGTTGCGGGAACATGAGCGAAGTTTGCGAGATGAGCGAGAATCACTGGAATCTTTCCTCCTGGTTGAAACCTTGTTGAACTGTAACGGTCAGTATCGCGACGGTGAATCACCCAAAAGTCTAATAAGCCGGGTCGTCACGAAAAGATTGCTGAATACTTGGACGCTGCCTAGCCGCCCATGTTGAAGTTCACGGTCACCGTCGTCTCGACTTCCGTCGGCTCACCGTTCAGAAGATATGGCTTATACCGCCACGTCCGTACCGCATCCAGCGCAGCAGCCCGCAGCATCTCAGGACCGCTTATCACCTGCAGATTCTCAACCACGCCCGCCTTCGAGATCATGGCGTGCAGCACCACCGCTCCCGAAACGTGCGCCGCACGAGCAATCGGCGGATAGATCGGCTTGGACTGCGAGATCGCCAGACCGTTGATGACACCGCTCGATACGCGAGCAGGTCCCGCAGGCTTGGCTACCTTCACCACCGGAACCGGTGCCGAGCCAATGCCGCCGAGCACTCCGCCCGCAACACCAGATCCACTGCCCATTCCGGACATGCCTGCCACGCCTGCCATCTGCGGCGGAGGTGCGGCATCTTCCTTCAGCATCTTAATGTCTTTCGGAATCTTGGTCGGGGCATGCAAGCCCTGATCGACCTCGGAAACCATCTTGATCGG
>DAICZO010000239.1 GCA_027311125.1 Acidobacteriaceae bacterium | reverse complement strand
CCACCAAAGTAGGTAGCCGCCAATCCCGCCTGAAACACCCCATTTCGCGAAGAAATCAAGTTCCCCATCTGGTAAGCCAAACCCGGAAAAATCGCCCGCACCGGCCCCGGGGAAAGCTCATTCAGATGCGCCGGAATCACTCCCCATGCGCCTTGCACCATCACCTGCATCAAAAATCCCCCTAAAGCAAGCCCCACCATCGAATGCGACCAGGCCCACAGCGGAATCATGGGCACCGACAACAGCGCCGCAAAGATGATCGTCCGCTTCCGCCCAATCCGTTCCGACACCGCACCACAACAAATCCCACCCAGCAGCGCACCCAAATTACTCACCACCACAATCAGCCCCACCGCACGAGGTGCCAACCCATGATCCTTCTCCAAAAAGGTCGGATAAAGGTCCTGCGTCCCATGACTAAACGCAGTAAACATGGTCATCAAAACCACAATAAACAGAAATGTGGGCAAATACCCCACCATCCCACTCCACTTCCATCCAGAACGCCCCGAACGCCGCGCCAATGCTCGCGTTTCCCGCGCGGCCAGCCAAGTAGGCGACTCCTCCACATTGAAACGCAGATAAAACGCCAGCAAAGCCGGCAACGCACCAATCATGAACATTACCCGCCAGCCCGTAAACATCCCCTGTCCATGCAAGTGTGGAAACAGCACCCCATACAACGCCGCAGCCATCAGGTTTCCAACAACATAGCCCTCCTGTAGCAACCCGGAGAAAAACCCTCGCCCCGAAGCAGGCAAAGTCTCCAGCGCCAGTGCCGCACCCACTCCCCACTCCCCGCCCATCGCAATGCCAAATAAGGCTCGGCACACCAGAAAACTCCCTAATGACGGCGCAAACGCTGAAGCCAGCTCAAATAAAGAGAAGGCAATCACGTTCACCATCAGCGTAGGGCGTCGGCCATATCGCTCTGCCATCCACCCAAACACCAGTGCTCCCACCGGCCGCATCACCAGAGTCCAGAAGATAGCCTCAGCCACTTCTTTGATCCCCACATGAAACTCAGCCGCAATCGCCCGAAGACACAACGTGAGGAGAAAAAAATCGAACGCATCCAGACTCCACCCCAGAAAACAGGCGGCAAACGTACTCTTCTGGACCCGAGTCAAGGATCGCACTTCCTGCAAGAAAGCCATATCGTCGCATCCTAGCATCGACCAGACCAGAAGCCTCAGACAAAAAGCCAAGGAAAATAAAACAGCCACTCCGCATGCCCCGGAGTGGCTTGAGTGTCCTATAAACCCAATTCGACTACATCTTCGCCCGCAGCGGCTGCGATGGCTCAGTTTGGGCAAAACCAGTACTCTCAGGCTCCTGCAGGTACTGCTTCAATAGCTCGTGGTGAAGACAATACAGCGCCAGCTCAAGCCGATCCGAGACGCCTAGTTTGTCATAGATCTTACGCAGATAATTCTTAATCACCTGCTCTGTCGTCCCAATCTGATACGCGATTTCTTTGTTTCGCATACCCCGCGTAATACAGCTAATAATCGCCAACTCTTTCTTGGAGAGCTTCGGCTGCACCCGCGGATCGGTCAAGGTCGTCGCTTGCGACCGATACGCCTCAATCACCCAACTGATCGACTGATTATCGATCCACGTCTCACCTTCGGCAATCTTGCGTACACACTTCACCAGCAGATCCGGCGATATGGAACGCGGCACGACCCCACGCACCCCACGGCGATACAGTTCCACAGTGTTGGACTCATCTGTCTCGCTCACCTGCACAATAATCTTCGCGTCAGGAGCACGTCGAACCAACTCAGGAATGGCATCAATCGTTCCCGAGATAAGCTGCCCCTCCAGAACCACCACATCGGTCGGGTAGCGCTGCAGCGCGGCATAGAGATTGGCAAGCGTCTCCACCTGAGCCACCACGCGGATATCATCTTCGACTGCGAAGATCTTCTTCATGCCCACGCGGTAGATAGCTTGCGAGTCAGCCAGAATCACACGTATTCCGGCACCGGATGTATTCTCGTCCAGTAGCTCTTCTTCATTACGACTTGGATCTATATTCACAACCGTCATGTTCAGGCCTTTAGAAAATATTCGTCGATCACCGCGGCGGCCTTCTTGATATCACCTTGTTGCTGGTGACGGACTACACGACCAACGCAATGAATGGTCACATCTTTTGCTGATCCCATCACCGCGGAAGGCATCGCAATCGTGAACTCGATTCTGCTATCGATGTCAGGCAGAGTCTCGCTCACAAACAACAATCCATTCGCGGAGATGTTCTCCGTGACAGCTTCCAATGCACCGCTCTCCGTCTTCACATGCAACACCAACTTCATTGGAAAGCGAACTGCAGTACGAACTGGATTGTCCCCGTTGGGCTTATGCCGTAGGGCCACATGTCCTCCTTGCACCCTGTCGCTCAGATGCACGCGTGTTATCTACTCTGAAGTCTACCGTACCTGAATAGTAACCGGCACGCACATTTAATGGGAGTTATGAACTCAAACCTGCGGAAAAAGTACCGCAGACCCTCCTACCCATTCCTGATTTCGGTTATGGTCTACCCCCATCATAAGTCCTCGACCCAGACGTGCCAGGCTAACGACAGGCTCCAGAACTCCTCCGTCCGGCCACACATACATCATGCGGATCTCAGCCTGCGTCAGTCCGTACGGAGTTTCAACCACAGCTTCAAAATTCACGCGTTCTTGCATCAGATAAAGATGTCGATCCATCTCTGGAATCGAGGCTAACTCCCTATCGGAAGGTCCAAACTGTATTCCTTTTCCAGCAAAGGAATATAGGGGTTTCAGCAATACCTGAGCCCGCTCTTGCGGAAACCCTGTCCCTACACGGCCAGCAAACCAATCGTCCAGAAATATCGCCTGCGGAACAGCTTCATGGTGCAAATAAGGCAAGGAAAACTTGCTGATCTTGAAATACCAGTTCGGATGCCCAGCCCACTCCACCTCCAAGTCATCTCGATAATCGAACGGAAGATCCACCGACTTGCGTTCCAACTCGTCAACTATTGCCCGATTGAATATACGTTCAATCTGTATCCAGCGCCCGTCACGGGCGTAGAGCAACTTACTACCTTCCTTCCGCACCTTTGCGATATCCACGGTTTTCACGCCTAGACGATCTTCATAAACGCTAAAGTCTGGTCGCGTTTTCTGGCGCTCTGGCTGTATCTCCATCAGCACCACGTTCTCAGTGGCATGGTCTCCAACGATCACCCGCCGCAGTAACTCCCAATAGCTCGTATCATCATGCCCACCCAGCAACCAGTTCAGCTTGCTGTCCAGACCATAGGTCTCGATATACGCTCGACCCAGTACATCCTGATATCCAAATATCGACGGAAATGCCTGTAGTTCGACCAGTTTTGGACGCAGCTTACCCGACTCATCCCTCACCAGCCCAAAGTCCACGGTCATAAAATGCGGATGTCTGCTGACCCCAGGAACCCGATAGGCCGCAGGAACTGCATCCTCAGCCGCCTGCATATAGGCTGGATTATTCAGCAGTTGCTGTGTCAACTCCTTGCCCGTGGACGCCATCTCTTCCACCATTTCGGACGACAGAAAACACGGAGTTTCGCACACCCGAAACTCAATCGCAGCCCTGGTGTCCCGCTCCAGACGAGACAACAATGCTGCATACTGTGCCGCGGAGTAACGGCTATTGAACTCCTTGCGATAAGGCTCAAGCATGGCTGCTAGTCTATCGCCACCAGGCCCCGGCGAACTACTTTTAGGTCAACTGGGTGGTCAGATACTTGCCAATCTCGGCATACTCCGCATCAGTCAGGGTGAACTCCAAAGCAGGAATCACGCCGTCGACCTGTTTGGCGCTCCGACCACCCACAATCGCAGCCGTAATAGCCGGGTTATGTCGGGTCCATGCAATCGCAACCACTCCGGCAACAACCCCGTGGCGCGAACCTATTTGCTGCATCAGGGCTGCCAGCCCCAGATTCCAGGTCAGGAAGGGCTCCTGATACTGCTTCGCCTTCCGCCGAAAATCGTTATCCGGTAGTGCCGCTACTCGCTCTTTGCTCATAGCCCCTGTCAACATCCCGGAGTGCATCGGAGCGTAGTTGATCACGCCAATCCCATGCTTCAGGCAGAACGGCAGAATCTCCGCCTCCACGGAACGATTGATCGCTGAGTAAGGTGGCTGCAACGACGTGATCGGTGCAATCTTCATCGCCCGTTCCATCTGTGCCACGCTGAAGTTTGAGACACCGATCCAGCGCACCTTGCCCTCACGCTGCAGTTCAGCCATCGTCGTCCAACCCTCTTCCACCTCTTCGTCCGGAAATGGCCAGTGGATCTGATACAGGTCAATCACATCTACCTGCAACCGGCGCAAACTTGCCTCAACCTCCGCCCGTATGGTCTTCAGCGAACGCGAAACTTCGCGATTTTCATCCCAGACCATCCCACACTTGGTAAAGACATAAGGCTTCACGCTGGATGTCTTCAACGCCTTGGCGACAATCTCTTCCGAATACCCCAACCCATATACAGCCGCAGTATCGATCCAGTTCATCCCCAGTTCCAGCGCCCGGTGTATCGCAGCAATCGAGTCCGCGTCGTCCTGCGGCCCCCAACCAAATGCCCAGTCACCGCCACCAATTGCCCAGGCACCAAACCCAATCGGGGAAAGGTGCAAATCAGAGTTACCTAACTGCTTCTTTGTCATAATGTCCTTTTAGATGCAACCAAAAGAATAATGCACCACCCGAAACTCAAAAACTACGCGTAGTGAAGGCGTGCAGTTCTCCCTCGCGTCCCGTAGTTCTGAGAATCGGAATGATGACGCTAGACTTCCAGCAAGAACTGTCCATCGCGCATAATCTGCTCTTCCCCATCCGGTCCACCCAGCCAGATGTTGAATCCCAGACCAACCACATCAATATGCGTCGAAGACTTCCACGGCGCTCCGGTGTGCGCTCCATACGGATCACCAAAGGCGATATGTACCCCGGGAAATTTTTCGTCCTGCAGAATATTACCAATCACCCGCTCCACGCCGATGTTAGTTCCAATCGCAAACTCTCCAACCCGATCCGAATTTTCGTCGGTGTGCGTGTACTCCCAGAACTCCCGCTCCAGAGCCTTGTTTTCGCATGAAACCTGTGTGATCCGGTTTCCTTCTATGTGAATTGTCAGCGGTGTGTCTCGCAAGATTCCATAACGCTTGCATAGGTAATCGCCCACTACGCCATCCACCACAAACACACCGTTCACCTCGGCTGGCGATGTAAAACACTCCCCCCCGGGAAGGTTGCCCCATTTCTCCGGACTGATAATCCCAGAGGTCTTGAACCAACGATACTCCGGCGTTAGCTCAGCATGGATATCCGTACCTGCTGCCGTCGTTGCACGCACGTAGGTCGCCTTACGCACCTTATCCAGGACCGCTTGGCTCAATGTGTCGATCGCAAGAAAGTCCGCACGCATCCCTTGCGTCATAATCTCCGCAGTAATGTTCACCATGTGGGCATGGCGCATCCGTCGCCTATTCACGACGTCGGTCATCTGCATGCGGCTCTGCAACTCGTTCGGCTGCACCTCTACCGCAAAGATGCTCACCTGGGAGCTTTCCATATCGTCGAGCACCACCGATGGCATCCCAACCAAAGGACGCGGTGCTATCGACTCCAGAACAAACGCATTCCAGACACAGCCAATACGATCCAGTTCGCTGGCTAGCGATGCGGCGATCTCCACACACTTCTCATCTGTAATGAGTGTTACTTTTTCGTTCGGCTGAATCTTCAGACAGGTCGTCACTGCATTCCGTGCACCCGGTGTAAACTCAGCCGGAAACGTCGTCGTCCGAAGATCTACAGCTCCATCCAGCGTTGACAATCCAACCATATTCATCGTCCTTTAATGACAGCTCGTCTACAGGTTATATCGAGTTGATCGCTTCGTTCTCACTGGATATAGGGGTAATTATGAAAATGTACGACCCATTTCCGGTCGCCAAGCGCAAAGTTTAGCGAATGGTTTCACGACGCACCACCTAACCACTTCAAAGACCAGCCTTTGTCTCCTGCGCCATGTAATCCACTACCGCACGCAACGATCCGGTCTCACGAAATACTTTCAATTGCCGATCTGCGCCGGAGCCCTGCTCGAGCATCGTCCGAATATAATTGATCTCATTCCGGCTCCCTAACTCATCCAGCACGTCGTCGATGAACAGCAGGTACTCTTCGATTAGCTCACGTGCAGGAACCTCCTCCTGCTTGCCGAAATCAATCATCTTTCCGTCCAGGCCATATCGCACGGCACGAAACTTGTTCTCCATGAGCAACGCCCGTGAGTACTGTCGATAGTCAAGATTGCGCGCATGCAGATGCCACAATTTGCAGGCTGTAGCCTGTATCAGCGCTGCAATCGCGATCGATTCCTGGGCCCGTAGCGGTATATCGCAAACCCTCACCTCGACTGTATTGAAGAATGGATGCGGACGAACATCCCACCAGATCTTCTTGGCGTTGTCGATACTGTTCGTCTTGATGAGCAGATTCACATAACTCTCAAACTCGGAGTAGCTCGCAAAGCTGTCCGGCAGATTCGTCCTTGGGAAGTTCTCAAAAACCTTCGCGCGATAGCTTTTGTAGCCCGTCTCCATCCCAAGCCAAAACGGAGAGTTCGTCGACAATGCCAGAATATGAGGCAGAAAATACCGGAGCGAGTTCATAATATGAATCGCTGCTTCGCGGTCTTCAATCCCAACATGAACATGCAATCCGAAGATCAGGTTTGCCCGCGCCACTAATTGCAGATCCTCTACCACCTGTTTATAACGAGGATCGGGATAGATCTCCTGAACCCTCCAATCGGCAAATGGATGGGTAGCGCCCGCAACCAGCACCAGATTATGCTCCTCCGCCAGGCGAATCATATTGCGTCGCAGATCGAACAGGTCTTCCTGCGCCTCATGAATATCCTTGCAGACCCGGGTCCCCACTTCGATCACCGACTGGTGCATCTCCGCCTTGACCCGCTCTTCCAGACGCAACTTACCCTGCGCCAACATCTCCGTCGCAATGTGCGAGCGCAGATCACGCGACTCAGGATCAACCGTCTGGTACTCCTCTTCGATACCCAGTGTGAACGTAGGACGCATGACACCCTCCTGAATGAAGCGGTGAAACCGTTGTATCTAATACTATTTGGAACATCTTTAGGCTGACTTTGCCTTTGTCGCCTTAGTCGGCTTCGGTTTTGAAGCAGTCTTTGTCTTCGCTGGAACCTTAATAGTCGTCTTCTGCTTAGCCTTCTTTTCGCCTGCACCAGATAGGAAGGCAGCCCAGTTCATGTCCGGGTGGAGGCTACCTGACGACTTCGCTTTCTTGACGGCCAGCTTCGCGACAGCATTAACGATCCACTGGAAGCTAGCCTCCCCAACCGAGTGCAAGTCCGCATCCGGTGCAGGGTTCATAAAGTCGATTGCATATGGAATCCCATCTTCCACTGCAAACTCGACCGTATTTAAATCGTAGCCCAGAGCCCGACACAGGGTAATCGCGTCCTGCTCGACCCTCTTCAGTAGCTTCTTGTCGTACTTCGGCGGATCAAGGACATACCGCTGCTCATGTGGACGGCGCGGGTCGTAGGGCATAATCCGCACCTCTGACTGACCAACAACATAGCAGCGAAAATATTCCTTGAAATTCACGGCAGCCTGCAGCGTCATGCACAGATCACGAGTCTGATCGTATGCAGCAAAAAACTCGTCGGGATTGTGCACATGGAAGACATCCCGCCACCCACCACCGTCATGGGGTTTGAGAAAAGCCGGAAACTTCACATACTCGAAGATCCCTTCCCAATCGAGGGGGTACTCCAGGTTTCTGAGTGAACGACTGGTAGTCTGAGGCGGATACTGCTTATGCGGCAACAGGACTGTTCGAGGAACTGCGACACCTAACTTCGATGCCAATGCATAGTTGAAAAACTTATCGTCTGCTGACCACCAGAAAGGATTGTTAATCACTTGAGTCCCGGTGAGTGCGGCATTCTTCAAGTAAGCACGATAAAAAGGAACATCATGCGAGATGCGGTCTACGATCACCGAATAGCCACAGGATTCAGCCATCTTGACGCCGCCCAACTCCACAAATTCGGCTCGGATCCCATCGATTTCCATCGAGTTGATCTTATCGACAAGAGCGCTGGGAAAGGTATTTTCCATCCCGAACAGGACACCGATCTTCTTCACGAGACTCCTCCAAGTTCATCAAACCTTACTGCTCAATGCGTATTGTCTGCGGGCTAGAGATACGTTTGGATCATCTTTTGCCACCATGGCCAATCATGCCCGGTATGGTCACCCCAGACATCCAACCGGCATGGTATCTGTTTGCTTCGCAACACTCGGGCTAAGCGCTCGTTATCGTCCCAGCACATATCTTCTACTCCAGTGGCCAGTACATAATTGCCCTGCCTATATTTATCCAAAAACCAAGGGTCCGTGGTGTTCGGCAAGTAATCCAGAGGGAGATTGAAATAGCAATCCTCGTCGTAGTATCCGCGCAGGAAATTTGCAGGATGAAACGCCCCTCCCATCGACAGAAACCCGCTGAATAAATCGGGATGACGCATCGTCAGATTGACAGCATGATATCCGCCAAAGCTGCACCCAGCCGTAACGAGACTGGGGGTTTGGTTGTACCTGCGAATCAGTGGCAGCACCTCCTGCATAAGGTACTGCTCGTATTGAAGATGCCGGGCAATTCTCCAGCGCGGGGGTACAGCGCGGTTATACCAACTCTCGGCATCCACCGAATCAACGCAGATAAGTTGAAGCCGACCATGCTCCAGATGATCTTGCACCGCCTGAACCATACCTCGATCTTCAAATTCGAAGAACCGCCCACATGATGTTGGAAACACCAAAACCGGCATCCCTGCATGACCAAAGACAAGCAACTCCATGTCCCGCCCAAGAGCCTGTGAGTACCACCTGTGATAATCCCGTTTCAATCGTTGCCCTCTGCTAACATCTTACTCACGGGAGCAACAATCTTCGCATTGGAACTACCATCCAACCCATCTGAGATCCGTCACGCCCTCAACGGTGCTGTCATGCAACGGATACTGTATCCCCAAGCCAGTGAAGAGCTTGCCGTAAATCCCAGATACCACTTCTATAGCTTCCACTCAGCAATTCTGCCCGATGATCGAGCGGTAGCCGTGTACCTGCCACCGCAGTATGTAGCCGAACCAACCCGCAGATTTCCTGTCTTTTATCTCCACGATGGGCAGAACCTCTTTGATGGCACGACTTCCTATATCGCTGGGCGAACCTGGAATGCGCAGACAACGGCCGATGAACTAACCCTGGCTGGCTGCATCGAACCAGTAATTCTGGTTGGCGTTGCAAACACGGGACTTCGCCGCATGGCAGAATACACCCCAACTCGCGACTTCAAGATGGGCGGAGGCGAAGGCCGCAGTTATGCGCGTTTGCTCATCGAAGAGTTGAAGCCTTTCATCGATGCTACTTATCGAACGCTTGTCGAGTCGACCAACACAGCGCTTGGAGGCTCCTCTCTCGGGGGCCTGATCACGCTCCATATTGGAATGGAACATCCAGTCCCGATTGGTATACCAGCATTGACCCTTCACATCCCAGAAATCAAACTTTACCATCTCTACGCCGGTGGCGGCGAGAATATCGTAATCGCTCTGAGGTGTATTGCCAGTTATGCCGGCACTGCCGTTT
>DAICZO010000237.1 GCA_027311125.1 Acidobacteriaceae bacterium | reverse complement strand
TGGATGTTGCGACGCAGACGCGGAGTATCGCGATCGGCGAGAACCAGACGACGGAGAGTGGCCCGCAGGATAACAAAGAGTGGATGCGGTGGAACAACTACGGCATTGCTCTGCTGGATGCTCAGCAGTATGCGGCGTCGGTGCATGCATTTGAGCGAGTGGCCAAGCTGCGGCCAGACTATGCGGATGCGTTTACAAATATGGCGATTGTGGAGATTCAGTGGGAGAAGTATGACGATGCACGGGTAAATCTGGAAAAGGCCCTGGCGCTGGCTCCGACGAGTGCGCGGGCACTGTACTATCGAGCGCTGGTGGAGCGTAACGAGGGCAATCTGGATGCTGCGATTGCCGATTTACTGACGGTTGCGAAGGATTTTCCGCAGTCGCGGGATGCGCATCGGGAGCTGGGCTTCTCCTACTACCAGCAGCATAAGTACGAGTTGGCGCGGGCGGAGTATGAGAAGGTTCAGGGTATTGATCCTGACGATCTGTCGGCCCATTACAATCTGTCGATTCTGTATCGGCGCCTGGGGATGAAGGAGCAGGCTGGGAAGCAGGCTGCGATGTTTGCGGACCAGAAGGACGATCCGACGGCTAGTACGTATGCGCTGGAGTATCTGCGGCAGCATACGGAGGTGGCGAATGAGAGCGTGGTCTGGCATGTTCATGAAATGGAAGTGCCAACTGCGAGTAGCAAAGCTGCTGTGTCGTCAGGTGGCGGTTCCAACTAAACTTGAAACTGGCTGGGGTTGCTGCTGACGGAGTTGTGAGATTGTGGGAAAGGCGAGATGGAGCTGGAACGAGGCTGTTCCTGTCGATTCGGTTGTGTTCATGAGTTTGTTGCGTCGAGTGATTGGGCTTTCGTTGTTGCTGCTGGGATGTTTTTTGTTGGCCGAATCGGTTTGGTTCAGCCAAGACGGCGGGAGCGCGGTGCATGCGTCTTCGCGTAAGGGGCGTGAAGCCGGGGCGACGCTATTCCATGTGAAGGGCTGTGAGCATTGTCATGGAGTCGATGGGGTAGGGACGGACAAGGGGCCGGACCTGACGACGATTGGCAAACGGTGGAAGCGCACGCAGATCGAGCAGCAGGTGATCCATGGGGGGAATGGGATGCCAGCCTTTGGCGAGGTTTTGCTGCCGGATGAGACGAAGTCACTACTAGACTATTTGAGCGCGAAGAAGAAGGCACCGAAGCAACAAGGTGCTAACCATGGGGCTGATTGAGCGGATTCCAGATGGCCCGATGCGGTGGAGCGGACGCTGGGTAAACGAGTTGTTTGCGCTGAGGGAAAGGCGTTGATCTGCTGACGTGATTGGCGTACGTCAGGTGTCAGTGCTAGTCGTGGAAGCTGGAATCCGGCGCGGCTTTGTCGCGTGCGTTGAGGTGGTTGCCGCAGGATTTGCGGATGACGGTGTTGGTCTGCAGGATGATATCGCGAATGGGCAGCTCCGGATTCTGGAGCCGTTGCAGCATGGTGGCGATGGCCATGGCTCCAATTTCGGAGCAGTTCTGATGCTGCGTGGTGAGCGGTACGGGGAGCAGAGAGGCGTACTTGACGTCGTCGATGCCGACGATACGCATCTCATCGGGCACGCTGACGCCGTGGGCTGCGAGGCCGGTCATGACGCGTGCGGCGGTGAAGTCGTTGGCACAGACGATGCCGTCGGGGCGACAGTTGTCGAGCAGGTCGCGCAGGAAAGCTGGGTCTTCGGGATCACCTCGCTGGACCAGATCTTCATGCACATTGATACCGTTTGCAAAGAGCGCCTCACGATAGCCTGCGATGCGGGCTGTGACGGTTGCAGCAGAGTGAGGCCGTGAGACGAACGCGATACGTTTGGAGCCGTGACGGACCAGGTGCTGCGTGATAACAAAGCCAGCGCGGCGATTGTCGATGCCTACGAGGTCGTATTTGGAACGCATAGAGTACGGGGCGTAACACCTGTCGAGCAGGACTACGGCGATTCCGGCGCGATCGAGCGCGGCGACGATGCGATGGTTGACGACATCTTTCGTGGGCGTGTATTCGAGCGGAGCAAAAAAGACACCGGAGACTTTTTGGGCGATGTACTGGTGACAGAGTTGCTCGGCCTCTTTTTCGATTTGGGAGGTGTCGCCCTGAAAGTGGCCCCAGAGCAGGGAGTGGGGTTTGGAGAGCGGGGACTGCATCATGCCGTGGCAGATGGGCTCGAAGATCTCGGTGCGACCGAGGTCTGGAATGAGCAGGCCGAAGACGTGGCCTGAGGATGCCACGGGTGCCAGGACGTGGGTGCCGGAGCCGGCGCGTCTGGAGACGAGGCCCTGCAGGTGAAGTTCGTTGACCGCTTTTGCGACAGTGATGCGCGAGGTGTTGTATCGCTGGCCGAGTTCGGCTTCGCTGGGAAGGCGGTCTCCGGGGCGATAGGTGCCGGATTTGATCGCTGCGTAGAGGTCTTCGTAGACGAGACGATATTTGGGCACTGTGACGGTGGTCTGGCTTGTGGTGGTGCTATCGTCTTCCGGGGAAAACGCTTTCTGTGTGCGTGCCCCGAGGTGTGATTCCTGCTTGATCTTCATGTCGCGTCCAAAGTCCCCAACGATATTCAATGATTCCACGATAAATGTATAGACAAATGTTTGCGCAGCCTAAATTGGGTCAGATGGTTTTGGGTGGCTGATTGGTCAACCATCGTCGTTCGGGTTGATCTGGGGTAGAGCTGTGGATGAGGTTCTTGGGTGTTTATAAAACGTTTATATGTGCGTATGGATGTGGGATAGCAGACTTAGCAGGCGTAATGAGGTGTAAATAGGTCGGACCACCTGCGCAATTTGAGCGGCTTGGGCAATCGCTATGTCATTACTGTGAATCTGTAATCAAATCAGCATGTAAAAAAGATTGACATTGCTGGTTTGTGTCCAGTAGGGTACTCGTCGACTCAGAGAAGCATGATCTTGGAATGCCGAAGCGGACGGGTGTCTTTGATTGCTCGTCCTGCGATGCATCTGCGATAGGTGCCAAACCGAGCCTTGTACCACCGAATCAAGAACCAATTGATAACAACAGAAGTGACAACAAGGTAGAGCAAGAATTTCAGGGGGTAGGAAAAATGAGAATAAGAACGCGGCTGATGTTTATACCGCTGTTGGTCATGTGCCTGTTGGCATACGTGCCAGCGGGATTCGCGCAAGCCGTTTATGGATCCATTATTGGAACCGTAACGGACGCAACGGGCGCGATTATCCCAAATGCTACGGTGACCGTCACCGATACTGCGAAGGGCACCTCGGTGACCGTTCAGTCCAACGCCAGCGGCGAGTTTACTGTCGAGCACTTGATTCCCGACCTGTATGACGTGAAGGTTGTGATGACGGGCTTCAAGTCTTATCAGACTACCGGCCTGCGGATTGACGCCGATACGACACGCAAGATTCAGGCGAGTTTGACGGTTGGTGGATCGGATCAGACGGTTGATGTGAGTGCTGATTCTGTTCCGTTGATGAAGACGGACCGCGCTGACGTTTCGACGGTTTTTCAATCGAAAGAGATTCAGGATTTGCCGATTGGCGATCGTAACTTTACCAATCTTCAGCTTTTGCTTCCTGGCGCACAGTTGCTGGGCTGGAGCCACGCTCCGGACGAGAATCCTCAGGGCAGCCGCCAGATTCAGGTCGATGGTCAGGCCTTTGGTGGTGTGGCTTTCGAACTGGATGGAACCGACAACCAGGATCCAATCCTGGGCATTATTGTAATCAACCCGAATATTGATTCGCTGTCTGAGTCGAAGATTACGACGCAGAACTTTGATGCTGAGTTTGGCAAGGCTGTATCTTCCGTAGTAACTGCTCAGACGAAGTCTGGCTCGAACGCATTCCATGGTTCGATCTTTGACTATCGGACTAGCACGGCCAACCTTGCGAAAGATCCTTACCTGCAGTACCCGGGCAGCCCGATTGCTCCTGGGTTGAAGAACCAGTTTGGCGGTTCGCTGGGCGGTCCGATTTTGAAGGACAAGCTGTTCTTCTTTGGCGATTACCAGGGCGCACGTCAGCGTGTAGGAACTTCGGCTTCCAGCGTAGTTCCGACGCAGCGGGTTATTTCTTCCTGTCTTGGGCCGGTGGGTTGCGACTTTAGCGAGTACACCAACCTGAACGGCACCGGCAACGGTGTGATCTACCAGAAGAATGGCCAGCCTTTCCCTGGGAATGTCATTCCTGCCTCCATGCTGTCTCAGGCTGCATTGAACTACCTCAAGTTGCTGCAACAGTATGTCCCCAACAAAGAGTCTGTTACGGGCAGCGGCGTTCTGGATACCTATGTTCAGGGCGGCACTGGTATTTTCAACAGCAATCAGTGGGATGCGCGCGTTGACTATCAAGCCAGCGAGAAGATCCACGCGTTTACACGCTTCAGCCGCTTCACGGATACGCTGTCTGGCCAGACGTTGTTTGGCGCTGCCGGTGGGCCGGGCTTTGGTCTGGGCGGGTACGGTGGCAACTCGACGGGTGCCAACGATAGTCTTGCAATCGGTACCGACGTTGCCGTCAGCAGCACCTTGCTGACCGACTTCCGCCTGGGCTACTACCGGTACAACATTTTGGATCAGAAGTATAACCAAGGTGTTCCCTTTGCAACCAACCTCGGCTTCGGTGGATTGAATACGAGCAACAACTTCACCAGCGGCGCACCTGGATTCCAGATCAATCAGCCTGGCGGTCAGGGACTTTGGGGTGCTGGTCTCAGCATCAATCGTTGCAACTGCCCACTGACGGAGCGTGAAGATCAGTTCCAGGTGGTTAACAACTGGACGAAGCTGATCCGCAACCACTCGGTGAAGGTTGGTGTCGACCTGCGTTATGCGCGTAACCTGCGTGTACCGAGCGATACGGATCGTACCGGTCTGTTTGCGTTCAACCAGTTGACCACTTCGTTGAATGGAGTTGGTGGACTTGGTTTGGCATCGTTTGTACTTGGCGAGCCTGGTCAGTTTGGCCGTTACGTGAGCACATCGACAAATGCGAAGGAGTTCCAGAAGCGCGACTTCTTCTATGGCCAAGATACGTGGCGTGCAACGAGCAAGCTGACGTTGAACCTGGGCCTTCGCTATGAGCTGTACTTCCCTGAGTCGGTCAATGCAACTGGTAACGGTGCGTTGATGGATTTGAATACTGGCTACCTGCATGTGGCTGGTGTTGGCGGCGTACCGAGCAACATGGGCTGGAACAAGGCGACGAATGCCTACAACCCGCGTCTTGGTGTGGCTTACCAGGTATCGGATAAGACGGTTGTCCGGGCCGGTTATGGACGAAGCTTCGACCTAGGCGTATTCGGATCGATCTTCGGCCACGTGGTGACGCAGAACCTGCCAGTGCTGGCTAATCAGCAGATCTCTGGCGCTGGTGATGCGACATCGTATGTGCAGCCCTTTACTTTGGCTACTGGTCCACAAGCGTATGTGCCATTGTCGGTTCCGACCAATGGTTTGCTGCCTAACCCGGGTTCGCAGGTGAACACGAAGGCGCGCCCGAATAGTCTGCGTCTACCAACGATCGATGCGTGGAACCTGAGCATTCAGCAGGAGCTTCGTCCGAGCCTGACGTTGACGCTTGCCTATGTTGGCAACAAGGGAACGCACACCCTGAGCGCTGGCGACGGCAACAACACCAACCCGAACGAGACGGCCATCAACCTGCCGGCACAGTACAGCATCACGGGCACTCCATTGCACTACGATCCAGCCGGTGGCAATTGCTACCCGGCAGGTCCTAATTGCACTGCGACGGGCGCTGGTGGAACCGGTAAATTGATTGGTGCAACTGGCGCTGTATCGGCTGTCCAGTTCCTACAGCGTTACTATGGCGGTAAGTTGGCGGCCTGCGCAGACACTGCGTATGCCCAGCCTGCTGGCCTGCCCACGGGCGCTTGCGGATGGAACCAGGGCATCAGCTACTATGGAGATAATCAGGATACGCACTTCAACGCTTTGCAGGTGACGTTGGCCAAGCAGATGACGCATGGTCTCTCCTTCAATGTTAATTACGCATGGCAGCGTGGTATGAACTTCAACAGCGGCTATGCGACGTGGAACAAGCAGGCTGGCAAGGGACGTGACGATTCGATTCGTGAGCAGCAGATTGTTGCTTATGGACTGTATGAGTTGCCTTTTGGCCATAACAAGATGTTCCTTTCGAAGGCGAATACGCTAGTCGATGAGTTTGTTGGCGGGTGGCAGTTGAGCCCGGTACTGAACCTGTCGAGCGGTCTGCCATTCAGCCTTTCGACCAACAACTGCGGACTTTCGATTCCTCAAGGCGGACAGTCCAATGTTCCGTGCTATCCAGTAGGTAATCCGAAGAGCCTGAAGACGAGCCTGAGCAAGTTTGATCCAGTTTCTCACTCACGTACCTACTATCAGTCGGTTGTTCCTTCCGGTACCAGCCTGTGCGCTACCCCCTCTGGTGGATTTAGCTGCGCTGCGTTGGATCAGTTTGGAACGACTGGCCGTAACAGCAACTTCGGACCTGGGTTCTTCAATACGGATCTTGCCGTGCAGAAGAACTTCCCGATTCGAGAGAGCATCTTTGCGCAGTTGCGTGTGGATTTCGCAAACGTGTTCAACCACATCAATGCAGGTAACCCCGGTGGCAACATCGAAGGCCCTGGAACGATTGGCAGCGGTGCAGGTGGCGTGGGTGTTGCAAGCCCTCGTGCACTTACCTTCTCTGCACGCGTCCAGTTCTAACAACGCAGTACAACCAAGCGGGGGAGCCAGGGCTCCCCCGCTTACTTTTGTCTTATGATTCAGGTCAGGTAACTCATGCGTATTTTATGCAGGTTCGTTGTTTTATTTTCGTTGGTGG
>DAICZO010000231.1 GCA_027311125.1 Acidobacteriaceae bacterium | reverse complement strand
CGGCTGGCTCGATCAGGCCCTGGTCGATCAGCGCTGGATCATCGTTGGCTCCAAGGGTCCGGTCCACGCCGTCACCGGTATCCGCGACATCCACATCGTCTCGCCCGACGAGCGTACCAAGGTCTTCCCGCGCGATCAGCTCTATCTCGACATCGGCGCGAAGGACGCCAAGGAAGCTGCCGCCATGGGCGTCGAACCTGGCGATCCAGTCGTGCCTGATGCGCCATTCACTGTGCTGAACGGAACGAAGAACTACCTGGGTAAAGGTTGGGACGACCGCATCGGCTGTGCCGTACTCATCGAAGCGATGCGCCGCACCGCCAGCCTGCCCCACGCCAATCAACTGTTCTACGTGGCCACCACCCAGGAGGAGATCGGCCTGCGTGGAGCCCGCACCGCCGCCCAGACCGTCAAGCCCGACATCGGCATCGCCATCGAAGGCGGCATCACCGGAGACACCGCCGGCGCACGCCCCGAAGAGACGCAGGCCAGACTCGGCGCCGGCCCCGGCATGTTCCTTTACGACAGCAGCACCATTCCCAATCGCAAGATGGTTGCCTTCACCAGGCAAGCCGCCGCTGCCAAAGGCCTGCCCCTGCAAGCCGACCTGGTGCAGGGCTATGGCGACGACTCTGCCGAGATGCAGACCACCAACGGTGGCACCCCCACCATCAACCTGGTGGTTCCCGTCCGCTACACCCACGCGCACAACGGAATCGTCAACCGGCAGGACTTCGACCAGATGGTCGATCTGGTCGTAGCCATGCTGGTGCAGATGGACGCCAGGACCGTGCAGTCGTTGCGCGACTTTACCCCTGCGCCTTAACCGTCGCTGATACGCGTTTTTGATCGCAGCAAAAGAGGTTTGCAGCCGAAAATATTCACGGAACTTCTCCCTGAGTCCCGTGTCTCTATGGGGGTGGCCGGAGTCAGCCGGACCGACAGGCTGACTCCACATTCAGAGCTCGTCTCTCAGAGGTCGTACCCCATGCGTATTGCTCACTCGCTTCGTGGCTTTCTTATTGCGGCAGCCTTGCTTCTGGCGCCCGCTGCCTCCTTCGCCGGAATCTTTGTCTCGGTCAATATCGCGCCTCCGGCCCTGCCCGTTTACACCCAGCCTCTATGTCCCGGTGACGGCTATCTGTGGACACCCGGCTATTGGGCCTATGGTCCCGCAGGCTACTACTGGGTACCCGGCGTCTGGGTACGTCCTCCGCAGGTTGGCGTGCTGTGGACCCCTGGCTACTGGGGCTGGAGTGGCGGAGTCTACGTCTTCCATGAAGGCTACTGGGGGCCACACATCGGCTTCTACGGCGGGGTCAACTACGGCTTCGGCTACGGTGGCGTCGGCTACGAGGGCGGCTACTGGAACCACGGCGTCTTCGCCTATAACCGCACCGTGAACAACGTTAACGTCACCAACGTGACCAACGTCTACAACAAGACGGTGGTGGTGAATAACAACGTCACCAACAACCACGTGAGCTATAACGGCGGTACTGGCGGCATCCAGGCCCAGCCCACCCGGCAGGAGCAAGCCGCCCTGCGCGAGCCGCACGTAGCCCCAACCAGCGAGCAGCAAGCCCACGTGCAGGCAGCCCGGGCCGACCGCAGCCAGCTTGCCAGCGTCAACGGAGGACGGCCTCAGACGGCTGCCCTGCCCCGCGTTGGAGCTCGCGCCGCCAACCAGCAGAATCGCATCGCCAATGGCGTCCGCTCCGGCCAACTGACCCCGCGGGAGACCAGTAACCTCGAGTCCCGCGACGCCAGCATCAACCATCAGGTTGCGGCCGACCGAGCCGCCAACGGTGGACGTCTTACCCCGCAGGAGCGGCAGCAGATCAACCAGCGCCAGAACAACGTCAGCCGCTCCATCTACAACGATCGGCACAACGCCGCCAACGACCGCGCCGTGCAGCAGCGCGAGCAGGCCCAACGGCAGCAGCGTCAGCAGGCCCAACGGCAGGAACGGCAGGCTCCGCGCGAGCAGCCCCGGGCCCAGCCAGCGCACGAGCCGAAGTAGATCCTTCCACCCCGTAAAACCTCCCAACCGCGATTGGGCATCCCACGCCTAAAATAGACGAAGGATGCCCAATCAAGACCTGCTCGACCGCGTCTGCATCATTCTGGTGCGCGCCCGCAACCCCAACAACATCGGAGCCGTTGCCCGTGCCATGCACGACTTCGGCTTCCGTCACCTTCGCCTGGTCAACGACTACCCTGTCCCCTTTGAGTCGGCGCGCTCGGCCATCGATGCCTCCGCCGTCCTCGCAGCGGCCACCACCTTCCCTAGCGTCGCCGAGGCCATCGCCGACTGCAGCCTCGTCTACGGCACCACCGCGGTCGGCGAACGCGTACTGGAGCACCCGCTCCAGGCACTGCCAGCGGCTGCCACGACCATCCTCAGCCACCTCGCAGCGTCATCCCAATCCGCAACGCAAGCTACAGATTCAGCGACCCCAGCCACAACCGCCGAGCCACATCCCGAGCCGCGTATCGCCCTGCTCTTCGGCTCCGAGAAGACCGGCCTCAGCAACGACGAGCTGAGCCACTGTAGCGCGCTGCTCACCATCCCCATGCAGCAGCACGACGATCTCCGTCACCCCTCCATGAACCTTGGACAGGCGGTCGCCGTCTGCTTGTGGGAGCTGGTTCGCCAGCCCGGCGCACCTGCCATCTCTACCCCCCACGCACCCGCCGGGGCTGCTGTGCTGGAGCGCCTGACCACCCTGATGATCGACGTACTCGAGCGTACCGGCTACCGCCGCCACCACCCTGCCAACAGCGACGACGCCCAGGTACGCCGCCTCATCCACCGCCTCGGCCTCTCCGCCATCGACGCCCCGGTATGGATGGGCTTCCTCCGCCAGATCCTGTGGCACGCCGAAAACAAGCAGTAGCTGGCGCAAGCTCTATCCCGGCACCCTTGGCCATGCAAGGCCTCGGTCTGTACACTTACCAGCATCCATTTCATTCGACGTAACCACCCATCGTTGGAGGCCAGAAGCATGTTCGCAGGCAAGCGTAGCGCAGGATTTACCAGTGTCGTACTCGCAACGACCTTCACTCTCTCCGGTCTGGCCCAGCAGGGTCGCCAGCTCACTGCCGCGGACTACGCCCACGCCGAACAGTTCATGAACTACAACCTCGACCCGCAGGTCTACCACGCTGTGGAGCATCCCGCCTGGCTCGATGCCTCCCACTTCACCTTCCGCGACTCCGCTCCGCAGGGTGCCACCTACCTGCTCGTGGACCCCGCCAGCAAAACCGCAGTCCCGGCCTTCGACCACGCTAAACTGGCCGCTGCCCTCACCGCTCACTCGCATGGCAAACCCAGCTATCGGGCCAACAACCTGCCCCGTGGAGAGTTCTCCCTCGCCAACAACGGCACCACCGTCATCCTGTCCAAGCTTGGACTCAGCTGCGATCTCTCCGGCGCAGGCGTATGTACCGCCACTCCCGGCATGCCGCCCAAAGATCACGAGCCGCTGAATATCTCGCCCGATAAATCCAAGGCTGCCTTCATCCGCAACTGGAACCTCTGGCTACGCGACCTGAAGACCGGCACCGAGACTCAGCTCACCACCGACGGCGTCAAAGACTTCGGCTACGCCACCGACAACGCCGGCTGGAAGCACACCGACGAGGCCATCCTCGTCTGGTCGCCCGACTCCAAAAAGATCGCCACCTTCCAACAGGACCAGCGCAAGACCGGCGAGATGTACCTCGTCCCCGTCACCAACTCGCACCCCAAACTGGAAGCCTGGAAGTATCCCCTGGTCGGCGACAAAGACGTCACCATGATCGAGCGCGTCATCCTCGACCTGGACACCCGAAAAGTTATCCGCCTGAAGATGCCTCCCGACCAGCACCGCTCCACCATCTGCGACGACGTCAGTTGCAGCGGCAACGGCTGGGACGACGTCCAGTGGGCCCCTGACGCCACCCACCTCGCCTTCGTCTCCACCTCGCGCGATCACAAACAGGAGTGGCTGCGCGTTGCCGATGCCACCAGCGGCGATGTCCGCGAAGTCTTCAGCGAGAGCGCACCCAAGTTCTTCGAGTCCGGCGACAACAAGGTCAACTGGCATTACCTGCCCGCCTCCAACGAGTTCCTCTGGTTCTCCGAGCGCGCCGGCTGGGGCCAGATGTATCTCTACGACCTCGCTACCGGCACACTCAAAAACCAGATCACCCAGGGCGAGGGCAACGTCACCCAGGTGCTGCACGTCGACGAGAAGACCCGCACCATCTACTACCTCGCCGTGGGCAAACAGCCCGGCCGCGACCCCTACTTTCAGCACTTCTACAGCATCCACTTCGACGGTTCCGGTCTCGCCCTGCTCACCCCGGAGAACGCCAACCATGAGATCACCGTATCCCCCGACGGCCACTACTTTATCGACGTCTACTCCACCCCCACACAGCCCCAGACCACCGTCGTCCGCGACAGCTCCGGTGCGCTCACCATGACCGTTGCCAAAGAGGACATCAGCAAGATCGTCGCGACCGGATGGCAGCCGCCAACCCCCATCACCGTCAAAGGACGCGACGGCAAAACTGACCTCTACGGCTTCCTCTTCAAGCCCACCAACTTCGATCCAGCGAAAAAATATCCCATCGTCAACCAGGTCTATCCCGGCCCGCAGATCGGCTCCTGCGGCGATCGCAACTTCCACCCCGCACACCGCGACATGCAGTCGCTGGCCGAACTCGGCTTCGTCGTCGTCTGCATCGACGGCATGGGCACACCCTCCCGCTCCAAAGCCTTCCACGAGTTCTACTACGGCAACCTCGGCGACGACACCATCCCCGATCAGGTCTCCGGCATGAAGGACCTCGCCGCCCACTATCCCTGGATCGACCTCAGCCGCGTCGGCATGTACGGCCACTCCGGCGGAGGAAACGCCACCGCCTCCGCCATGTTCCACTTCCCCGACTTCTTCAAGGTAGGCATCAGCGAGAGCGGCAACCACGACCAACGCGACTACGAAGACGACTGGGCCGAGAAGTGGGCCGGGCTTGAAGTCCGCTTCCCCGACGGCACCAGCAACTACGATGCCCAGGCCAACCAGGCCTACGTCAAAAACCTGAAAGGTCATCTGTTGCTCGCCCACGGCACCATGGACGACAACGTGCCCATGAACAACACCCTGCTGGTCGTCGACGCACTCATCAAGGCCAACAAGGACTTCGATCTGGTCCTGATCCCCAACGTCGCGCACGGCTACGCAGCCGGGTCGCAGTACATGGCCCGTCGCCGCTGGGACTACTTCGTCCGCAACCTCGCTGGCGACACCCCGCCGCACGAGTACCAGATGAAGCCCTACGCCGAAGTCCGAGCAGCCCTCGGTCTGAGCGGCCCCGACGACAGCGAATAACCGGATCACGGCATGACCTGCGGCCGGGAGAGAACCTCTCC
>DAICZO010000229.1 GCA_027311125.1 Acidobacteriaceae bacterium | reverse complement strand
CCACTCAGCTCAACTGGATACATGAGGAACACGCGCAAGGCGAGAGTCTGCGTGGCAACTTCGTCGGCGCCTTGCTGCTGCATGCGACGGTCTTCGCGACCATCTTCGGTCTGGCATACCTCTCGCACCGCGGCAAGTCGTGGGGCGAGCATGATCTCACCGCCGGTGCCATTCAGGCGACCATGGTCTCGTCCATCCCGCTGCCGCCGCGCCAACGGACACTAGATGACGGGGTGCTGACTTCGGAGAAGCCCAGTCCCGCGCCGGTAACTGCCAAAGAAAAGACCGAGGTCGCACCGTCCCCCAAGGATCTGGCTATCCCGACCAAGACGGCCAAACCGGTAAAGACCGCCGATAAAGTAACTCCAACCCCGCCCAAGCATGTTCAACCCGTGCCACCGCAGCCCACCAAAGCGGCGACCGGAGAGACGGCTGGTATCCGCATCGCGCAGGCGACCATGCAACTGAAGAATGGCACCGCCAGCATGTCGGTCGACGACAAGACCTTTGGCGAGCGCTTTGCCTACTACGTCAACGTAGTCAACCGGAAGGTCGCACAGAACTGGTTCACCCAGGAGGCTGATCCCAGTGCCTCCGAGGGCAAACGTGTCACGTTGATCTTCGACATTAACCGCGACGGCATCCCCTCGAACATCCGTTACGGCGCTCGCAGCGGCTCTGCCAGTCTGGACACTTCGGCTCTGCGTGCCTTGCAGCGGGTGCAGGATGAAGGCTTCGGGCCATTGCCGCAAGGCGACCACATCACCGTGGAGTACTCCTTTGACTATCGCAAGCAGTAATCTCAACCCAGACCGGAGTATTCGCCTGATTACCACCTGTCAAACCTCGCCGGATGACTCTTTCTACTGCTTTGCATCTACCATAGGAGAGGAATGCTAAGCCCGGTGCGTACACAATCTCCCCTAACTCCGAAACGCTGGCTCATTGCGATCTCGTTTCTGCTGGTCTGCACGGCAACGCTGCAGGCGCAGGACTGGTTCAAGACCGAGACCTCCAGTGGCGCCGACCGCATTCGCATTGCGGTGGCCGACTTTAAACCCTTCACCACCGACCCGCAGACGGCGCCCTTCAAGCGCACCTTCGATGCGACACTCTACTCCGACCTGGCCAACGCGGGCATCTTCGACATCGTCTCCAAGAGCCTGATGCCGCAGTCGTCCCCGGGTGCTCCTGCCGAGATCAATCTGGCCCAGTGGTCGGCAGAGCCAGCCTCGGCAGCCATGGTCGCCTTCGGCAGCCTGGGCGTGCAGAATGGCAGGCTCATCGCCAACGGCTTCCTGTTCGATGCCAAGAACGCACAGTATCCGCAGGTGCTGGCCAAGCAGTACAACGAGGCCCCCAGCGAAGACTCTGCCCGCCAGGTGGCGCATCGCTTCGCCGATGAGATCATCTTCCGTCTCGGCGGCGGCATTCCCGGCATCGCCGAGACCAAAATCTTCTACGTCAAGATGGGCGGCGGCAACAAGGAGATCTGGCAGATGGACTACGACGGCGCCAATCAGCATGCGGTCACCCATCTGGGCACGGTGTCACTTTCTCCGCGAGTCTCACCGGATAACTCCCGCATTGCCTTCTCGTCGCTGGGTCACGATGGCTTCCAGATCCGCATGTACTCGCTGCTGCTGGGCCGCATGGTGAATATCTCCAACGCGGGCGGTACCAACCTCTCCCCAGCCTGGGCTCCCAATGGCCGCGAGATCGCCTACTCTTCCTCCCGCACCGGCGACCCGGAGATATGGATCTCGGACGTAAACGGCGGCCTGGCGCGTCGCATCACCAGCTTC
>DAICZO010000228.1 GCA_027311125.1 Acidobacteriaceae bacterium | reverse complement strand
TGGTTGAGCTCGTAGAGTTCCCACTGGGCTGCGGCGGGGTTGAGCCAGGCGAGACGGGAGAGGGTGAGGGTGGCGGCGCCGCGGGGGACGATGAGTTTGAGGCCCTGGTAGAGGCGGCGGCCAGAGCCGGATTCGCGGCAGTGGTGGAGCCAGAGGATGCCGAGGGTGAGGATGCCGTCGATGGTGGACTGGGACTCCTCGTCGTTGACAGCGATGACAGCCCAGGCTTGCTGGCCGTGGATGAGGGAGCCTCGGGCGTAGGCGGGACCGAAGGATTTTTCAAGGTCCATGGCGGTGCGGAAGGCTTCGGGCTTGAAGTCGGGGAAGGCTCGGAGGAGGACGCGGTCGAGGGTGCGGAGGTATCGGTTGCGGGTGGTTTCGCGGGTGGAGGGGGTGCGGCGATCCTGGTCGGGTGCGAGTTCGAGGGTCTGGGGTTTGGACTGGCCGAAGCGGTGGGTGGTGAGGCGGAGGACTCCGGCGCGGAGGGTGGTGGCGGAGATGCGGCGGACGAGGTTGCGGTCTTCTGACCAGAGATGGAGGGTGCAGCGTTTGTGCTCGGTGGCGAGGGAGTATTTGGCGGAGCGGAGGTCGAAGATGACTTTGCCGTCTTCGCGGAGGACGGAGTGGGGGTGCTCGGCGAGAAAGGCTTCGAGCGCGGCGGCGATGGCGGAGGGCGGCTGATCGATTTCCGCGGAGACTACTCGGGGCGGAGGCATGGAAGGATGCTATCGGCAGGGTGCGGGTTAGACAAGGGGCAGTTGAAAGTGGAACGTCGAGGTACGCCCGCGATGACGGAAGCAGGAGGCGTGGGCACTGGAGAACACGGAGCGGCTACCAGTGCTGCCTGCTGCGAAGGTGGGTGATGTGGGCGACGTGGTGGCGGGAGTGCCAGCCGTAGAGGAGGGTGGCGTGTTCGAGGTTCATGCGGCCCATGACGGGATGGACGAAGCCGCGCTGCCACTGCTGTTCGGTAAGGTGCTGGAGGAGCATAACCAAGCGGGCATGGACGCTTTCGAGGATCTCGAGGGACCACTCGACGGGGGCGGTGTAGTCGTGGAGGTTGGCCCAGGCGGCCTCGTTGTAGGGCTTGATGGTGGGCCAGTCTTCGGTGAGGGCGAGGCGCAGGCGGATGATGGCGTTCATGTGGCTGTCGGCGAGGTGGTGAACGACCTGGCGGGAGTTCCAGCCGCCGTCGCGGTAGGGGATGTTGAGCTGGGCGTAGCTGAGACCCTGAACAGCGTTGCGAAGCTCGCTGGGGAGATCGGCAAGGGTGGCAATGGCTCCGATGACTTCGTCCTTGGAGATGGTCTCGGGGCGGTTGAACTTACCAACGGGGTAGCGGGGATCGAGGTCAGGTGTTGGCATGAGCTTTTCCTTGATGAGGGTTATGAGAAGAAATTAGCACAAGTGGTTCTGTAAGCTGAGTTGAGAGTGGATTGTGTCTGGAGTTCTCCCATGCGGGTGCTGTTAGCTGCTGTACTTTTCGGGGTGAGTTCCCTGCTGGCCGGGGCGCAGGAGCGAGGGCTTGGTGTGGCCGGAGCGGGGAGCGCGCGGCAGTATGTGGGGTTTGACCGGAACGAGTATCCGGGCGATGCCGCGTTGGCGACTCTGCGACAGCACTTCTCGTTTGTGGGGTACTGGCTGACGAATCCACCGGGCGAGACGGCGAATAGCTGGCTGGGGCGACGTCAGGCGCTGGTGAAGCAAGGGTTCGGGTTCCTGGTGCTGGCCAATGGGCGGGAGGATACAGCGATTCGCAAGGTGCAGAAGACGAGTCGGACGAGCGCCAAGGCGATAGGCGAGGCGGATGCGGCGGAGGCTGTGACAGCAGCGCGGCGAGAGGGATTTCCGCCGGGGACGATTTTGTTTTTGGATCAGGAAGAGGGTGGTCGACTGTTGCCGGAGCAGGCGGAGTATCTGCTGGGATGGACGGAGTGGGTGGCGGGGCATGGGTATCGGGCGGGGGTGTATGCGAGCGGACAGCCGGTGAGCGAGGGGCCGGGAGTGACGATTACGACGGCGGAGGACATACGGACGCGGGTGAAACAGAGGCATCTGCAGGAGGTGACGTTGTGGGTGTATGAGGACGCTTGCCCGCCATCGAACGGGTGCAGGCTGGCGGCACCGAAGCTGGAGGCGAGTGGTACGGAAGGGGCGTCGGTGTGGCAGTATGCGCAGTCTCCGCGACGGAAGGAGAACACGGCGGCGTGTGCGCAGACGTATGCCGCGGATGGAAACTGCTATGTTCCGGAGCTGCCGGGAATGCATCTGGATTTGAGCGTAGCGCGGTCGGCTGACCCCTCGCACGGACGGTGACGACGAGGGTGCGGGGAGGCCCGCATTTGCCGCGGGTGGTGGAGAAGCCTAGAATCGAGACAATGACCATACCTGCTCCTGACCATAAGCGCTACTTCATCGAGAAGCTGGGACTTTCGGAACGCTTGATGGAACGCTGCCTGGGGGAGGCGCTTTCGGCGGGTGGGGATTACGCTGACCTTTACTTTGAGTCGGTTACGTCGACAGCGCTGGGTGTGGATGAGTCGCTGGTGAAGTCGGCGAGCCAGGGGATCAGCGTAGGGTGCGGGATTCGCGTAGTGTCCGGTGAACGCACAGGGTATGCGTATACGGATGATCTTTCGAGCGAACGGCTGCTGCGTGCGGCTCGGACAGCGGCACTGATTGCAAGTGGGCCAGCAAAAGAATTGATGAGCGGGTTTCGGCATACGGAGACGCCAAACTCTCTGTACCCGGTGGCAGGTGCCACTAGCGATGCAGAGATTGCAGCGAAGCTGCTGCTGATCCAGCGGGCCGATAAGGCTGCGCGGGATTACGATCCTCGGATTACGCAGGTGCGGGCGGGGTTCAACGATGAGTTGCGGCGGATTCTGGTGGCGGCGAGCGATGGGACGTTTGCCAGCGACACGCAGCCACTGGCGAGGCTGAATGTTTTTGTGATTGCGAAGGACGCGACCAGTACGGCGCGTGGGACGAGCGGGGGCGGTGGGCGGGTAACGCTGGACTTCTTTGAAGGCGACAAGAGCCCAGAGCACTATGCACGGGAGGCAGCGCGGACGGCGATTCTGCAGTTAGGGGCGGTGGAGGCTCAGGCGGGTGAGATGGAAGTGGTGCTGGGCCCGGGTTGGCCCGGGGTGCTGCTGCATGAAGCGGTAGGACATGGGTTGGAGGCGGACTTCAACAGGAAGAAGACCTCGGCGTTTGCGGGATTGATTGGCCAGCAGGTGGCGAGCAGCAAGGTGACGGTGGTTGACAACGGACTGATGCCGAATCGTCGCGGGTCGATCAACATGGACGACGAGGGCAACCCGACCCAGGAGACGGTGCTGATCGAGAACGGGATACTGAAGGGGTTTCTCTCGGACAAGCTGAACTCGCGGCTGATGGGAATGCCGAATACGGGGAGCGGACGGCGGGAGAGTTACCACCATATTCCGATGCCACGCATGACGAACACGTACATGCTGAATGGCGAGGACATGCCGGAAGACATCATCAAGAGTGTGAAGCGCGGGTTGTACGCGGTGAACTTTGGTGGTGGGCAGGTAGACATTACGAACGGCAAGTTTGTGTTCTCGGCGAGTGAGGCTTACCTGATTGAAGACGGTAAGGTGACTCGTCCGGTGAAGGGCGCGACGTTGATTGGGAACGGGCCGGAGGCACTGAAGTATGTGTCGATGGTTGGGAACGATCTGGCGCTGGACGAAGGAATTGGCACCTGCGGCAAGGCCGGACAAAGTGTGCCGGTTGGCGTAGGGATGCCGACAGTGAAGCTCGACCGCATGACGGTCGGAGGAACAGGACAATAATGGCCGTTGAACGCGAGAAGATCTACGAGTGCGAAGTAAAACGGCGGCGCGTGAAAGTTGGCGGCGGGTATGAACCTTTCTGGAAAGTAAAGACGGTTGCGGAAGCGTTGGTCGATGCCGACACGGAGTTTCGCTGCAAGGACTGTTCGGGCGCGGTGAAGCTGATGGGCCGGAACGCCAAGACGGGGACGACGCCGTATGTTGAGCACAAGCTGCCGGCCGACTCCGAGTTTTGCCTGGGCGGAATGCTGTTCAAGAAGGCGACAGATGGGCGTGAGGCGAAGGCGTCGGCGCATCCGGTGGAGTAGCTGAGCGGGCCGCTATACGCATAGTGGAAAGAACGAATCAACGCAGTACAACCGAGTGTTCCCGAGGTGACCAATGGCAGTCGAGCGCGAGAAGTTTTACGAGTGTGAAGTGAAGCGCCGGCGAGTGCGTGCCACGGGTGGGTATGAGCCTTTCTGGAAGGTAAAGCTGCTGGCTGAGGCGTTGATTGACAGCGATACGGAGTTTCGGTGCAAGGACTGTTCGGGCGCGGTGAAGCTGTTTCGGCGGCATGTTGAGAATGCGCCACCGCCGCATATCGAGCACAAGCTGAAGAGCGACTCGGAGTATTGCTCGGCAGGAATTCACTTTCTGACGGCGACGGATGGCCGGTTGCCGCGGATGTCGCAAAGCCCTGTTCGGTAGTTGGTAGTATCGGACAGATGAAGGTCCGCGATCTCTTACGACAGCTTCAGGATGATGGATGGTATCTTGCCCGGCAGAAGGGGAGTCATCGCCAGTTCAAGCATCCGGAAAAGCCCGGAACAATTACGGTTCCGGGTCATCCGAATGACGAGTTTCATCCGAAGACGTTGCAGAGTATCCTGAAGCAAGCGGGGTATCAGCGATGAACCGACGTTATCTTGTGATCTATGAGAGTGGCCCGGAGAACATGAGCGGCTTCGCGCCGGATGTTCCGGGATGCGCGAGTACAGGCCACTCGCTGGAGGAGTTGCGTCAGAACCTCCGCGAAGCTCTTGAGTTTCACCTTGAGGGTCTGGCGCTGGATGGCCAACCGATACCTGCGGCAACGACGCGACTGGTGGAAGTTCCGGAGGATGGCTTTGCCGAGTGGCTGGTGATCGGGATGCCGGTTGCGGAAGCGATTTCGGCCTAAGGGAATCCATGGTCCAGATGCAACAACTCCTAATCGACCGCGTGTCTGGCAGAAAGCGTTGCGAGCCAGTCTGTATAGAGGAAGCTTTGCGGATTCGGGAAGCGGCAAGACGAACGGGTGAGGCTGCGAGCTTCCTCTGTCCGGTATGCAAGCAACGAGCGAGACCACACGGCGGCAAAGTGCCTCCTCACGGCGAGCATTTCCCTGGCGACCCAAAGTGTAAACCAAACAACTTAACCTGCAAGGAGTCTTAGCTTGTCTTCTCTCGCGTCCGTTTCGATCCAAACTGATTTGAAGCAGCTTGCTGCGGATGTTGTGGCGAAGGCCCGGAAGGCTGGGGCTACGGATGCCGAGGCGGTGGTGTATGAGGGCGATGAGTTCTCGGCACTGGTGCGGCTGGGTCAGGTGGAGACGCTGAAGGAGTCGGGCTCGCGGGCGGTGGGGCTGCGGGTGTTTATCGGTCAGAGGACGGCGAGTACTTCGTCGTCGGACTTCTCGGCGGAGAGCATTGCGCGGCTGGTGGATGGGGCGGTGACACTGGCGAAGATTACCAGTGAGGATCCGTTTGCGGGACTGCCGGAGGTGGAGGAGTTTGGCCAGCTTACGGGCGATCTGAACCTGTACTTCGAGGATGTGAATGAGCAGCCGCCGGCGGAGCGGATCGAGATGGCGCGACGCTGTGA
>DAICZO010000222.1 GCA_027311125.1 Acidobacteriaceae bacterium | reverse complement strand
CGAGATGGGCGGCAAGGCCCGCAGCGGCGGTGTACGCGGCCAGAGCTACTGCGATGTTTTCTGACCCGGCGTGGGCCAGATGCTGCGAGCCGTTGTGCTTCGCCAGAGAGATGGCCACGCTGAGGCCGCGAGCGTGGACGGCGCCGGCGGGGTTGGTGTCTTCGTGCTTGAGGTACAGGCCGGGATAACGGCGGCTGCGACGCAGGGGCGTGTTGCCTTCACCCAGCGTGACGGGCGTGATCGCGTTGCCCGCAACGGTGGTGGGCAACAGGCTGGCGTAGCGCCACACTCCCGCGGCGGCCTGATCTGGAATGCGCTGGCTGGCAGCGACATCGTCGCGCCGCGTGGTGCGCTGGAGGGACTGCAGATCGTAGCGGACGAAGAGTCGTCCCGTGCAGCGAGGGCAGCGCAACTGCGCGGAGTCACCGGCGAGGGCATGGTGGCAGCGAGTGCATTCGAGCAAGGTAATAGCAGCCATACCGTTATGTTACCCGTCTGGCAGCGTGGCTCGCAGGATGCGATGGCGCTGGTGGACCTAGTGCACGCTGAGCCAGCGGCGCGCGGTGAACTCGGTGGCGATGCTGGCAGCCAGCATGCTGATGCTGATGGCGAAGGCACTGACGACCCAGCCAATCTCCATGCGCCCTTTAAGCATGAAGCGATCGAGCAGAGCCAGTACCAGAACCAGTACGGCGGCCTCCGCAAAGAAGGCCGAACAACGATGCGCGGAGATCGCGACCAGATCGACGAGGGCCGATGGACGCTGGCGAGGAGATCCAGCGGTGCTGGAGACCAAGGTCAGGCGCGGTGCTGCCGGAGACGACTGCCGAGAGGGGATTGTGGTCGGGAGCGTGGCGGAGGTGGTTGCTGCGGTAGAACGACTCCAGAAGGAGTGTGCGACGTTTTTGTGAAACATACAAAGCCTTTGTGATGCCTACTTCGAGTGTGGCTCGAACACCGGGCAAAGTCTAGTCAATTTACGGTAAATTGTTGATTTGTATCGGTTTACTGATACCTATTCCGGTCAAATGAGAGAATAACTTTAGGAGTGATTGCGTGCCCGACGAGAGTGCTGCTGGATTTTCGGTAAAGATGATTGCGCTGGACATGGACGGCACGCTGCTGGGTGCGGATGGCAAGGTGAGCGCGCGCAACCAGGCGGCGATGCAAGCGGCACAGCAGGCGGGTGTGGAGGTGGTGGTGGCGACAGGGCGGCGCCACTCCTACGCGATGCGGCAGTTGCGCGGACTGGGGCTGCTGGAGGAGAGCGCGCTGGTCAGCTCCAACGGCACGGTGACGCGGACGATTGGCAATGGCGAGAGTGGCTCGCGACTGCTGGAGCGGAGGCTGCTGCCCAATGCTACGGCGAAGTGGCTGTGCGGCCACATCGCGGAGTTTCGCAACGCGCTGGTGGTGACGTTCGATCTGGTTGGGCCCAATGGTGACGATGCCCGCGGAGCGCTGGTGGTGGAGCAACTGGAAGAGCTGCATGGGAGCATTGGCAAGTGGATGACGGCCAATGAGCCGTACCTGGCGACGGTCGTTCCGATCGAGCAGTCGCTGGAAGGCGAGCCGCCGATCCAGATGATGTTGTGTGGCACGGTGGAGCGGATGCGGCGGGCTGAGGCTCGGCTGCTGGAGCATCCTGCGGTGACGGCGGTGGGTGCGCGAGGGCAGGCTGGAGGAGTGGTCCAGGCCGAGGTGGCGTTGCATCGGACGGAGTATCCGGAGCGCGATCTGAGCATTGTGGACATACTGCCGGCGGGGTGCAGCAAGGGCTCTGCGCTGGTACGACTGATGGCAGAGCGCGGGGTACATGCGGGCGAACTGTTGGCGATAGGGGACAACTGGAACGATCTCTCCATGCTGGAGTTAGCGGGCCGCGGCGTGCTGATGGGGAACGCCCCCAGCGACCTGAAAGCGTTGGCTGCAGAGCGCGGATGGCAGGT
>DAICZO010000219.1 GCA_027311125.1 Acidobacteriaceae bacterium | reverse complement strand
GTGCCTACGAACCTGATCGGCGAAATATCCAATTGAACGTTCCCTGTCTCCGCCACTACGTCGTACTCGTCGCATACGCCTTGTCAGCTCCGCTCGCATACTGCCAGTTGGCTCCCTCCCACCCCATCGGCCTCACCCAGTCCATCACTCCCACCCTGCTCGCTGCGAATAGCCCTCTCCCCTTGCGTGTAGAAGCGCTACCTGACGCTCCCTCGTACGTGCAGCAGCAATCTGCTCCCACCCAGCAGCAGCCAACTGAGCCGCAGCCCAGCCCCACTTCATCCTCGCAGCCCGCACCAGAACTCCCCGAGACTCCCGCCGCCAGCCGCGAACGCCTCCGCCTCGAAGCCGAGCGCGAACTCAAAGCCCAGAAGTCCCAGCGCATCCTCGGCGTCGTACCCAACTTCAACACCGTCCTCAGCGGACAAGCCGTCCCCCTTACTCCCCGCCAGAAGTTCAGCCTCGCACTCCGTAGCTCCCTCGACCCCTACTACTTCGGCACCTCGTTCGTCCTCGCCGGCTACTCCGAGATCGACGACACCCACCAGGGCTATCACTGGGGTGCCAGCGGCTACTTCAAACGCGCCGGAGCCAACTATGCCGACACCTTCAACGGCGCCCTCATAGGCAACGCACTCCTCCCCGCCATCCTCAAGCAGGATCCCCGTTACTTCCGCCAGGGCACCGGCTCGATCAAAAGCCGCATCCTGCACTCTGCCCTCTCCACCGTCATCTGTCGTGGCGACAACGGAAAAACCCAGCCCAACTACTCCAACGTCCTCGGCAACTTCATCTCCGGAGCCATCTCCAATATCTACTACCCCTCCGACGAGACCGGCCTCGAACTCACCCTCACCAACGGAGTCGTCGTCACCGCTGAAGGCGCCATCGGGGCGCAACTGCTCGAATTCGCCACAGACCTCGTCCGCCTGCTCCACCGCCACAAACACGATCCCGCCCCAGCTTCGTCCATTCCCTGAAGCCCCGCGTTATCGATCCCAATCCTGCTTCTTAATCCTTTAACTTCCCGCATTAATCGATATAAGCTCATAGTTGACTATGACTCCTCCTGTTCCCCCCTCGGCTCGATCGACCAGCAAAGGCCGTCATCGGGCCACCATCGCCGATGTCGCACGCATGGCAGAAGTCGCTCCCATGACCGTCTCCCGCGTCCTCACCGGCGCCGCGGCTGTTCGCCCCGACAAGGTCAAGCGCATCCAGGAAGCCATCCAACTCCTCCGCTACAAGCCCAACGAAACCGCGCGCGCACTCCGCAGTCAGCGCTCCAGAATCATCGGCCTCATCGTCCCCCGCCTCTCCGATCCCTTCTTCGCCACCATCGCTCACGCCGTCAACAACGTCGCGGTCGACAACGGCTACTCGGTTCTCATCACCACCTCCAACGACGAAGAAGAAACCGAGTACTCCCAGGCCCAACTCATGGTCCTGCGTGGCGTGGAAGGTATCGTCATCATTCCCGGCGCCGGGTACCACTCCAAGCTCAATCGCCAGGAGTTTGAGCACATCTGCCTCGTCGCCCTCGACAAGCCCATCGACGAGCCCAGCATCGACTCCGTCTTCGTCGAAAACTTCGAAGGCTCCCGCACCGCCGTCGAACACCTCATCGGCCACGGTCACCAGCGAATCACCTGCATCTCCGACGCCAGCGATCTCTACACCCTCAGCAAACGCCAGCAAGGCTACGAGCAGGCCATGATGGAACATGATCTCAAGATCAACACCATCACCGACTGCACCGCCGAACGCGCCTCCGACCGCATCCGCCAACTCATGCAGTCCAAATATGCACCCACTGCCATCTTCACCACCAACGGCCCAGCCACCCGCAACGTGCTCCACACCCTGCTACAGCTAGGCGTCAAACTCCCCGACGATCTCGCCCTCATCGGTTTCGACGACTTCGAGTTTGCCGACATGCTCCAGACCAGCCTCACCGTCATCCGCCAGCCAGCCAGCGAGATGGGCCGCATCGCCGCGCTCCGACTCTTCGAGCAGATTCAGGATGACATCGAACCTCACATAGGCAAGGTCATCACGCTCCCCGTCGAACTCGTCATCCGCCGCTCCTGCGGATGCAAGCCCAGACCCTCGACCACACCACGCAAACCTCGCGCATCCTCACGATAAATACCGATCCACGCATCCCCCCAAGCGACAGCCTTAGGCCATCGCCCGGTTACGTCCCGGTGCTACCCCCAGTTGTTCCAAAATACCCAACTCGTCCATCACGCCCCAGCGCTCCACAATCCGGCCGCCGTTGTACCGCCCTATCTGGATTCCGCGCGAGATGATCGTATGTCCCGTAGGTTCCACGCCCAAAAAGCTTCCCCGATGCGTGCCCGTCATCTTGTACGCCATCGCCACGCTATGCTCGTCCGCCACCAGGTGCTTCACCTGGATCTTCAAATCAGGAAACGCCCCCAGCAACTCGCTGAAAAAATCGATGTACCCTTCAGCGCCATAACGTTGCCCGGTCGCAGGATCATGATCGACCAGACTGGGATCGATCAGTTCCTTCAACATCACCAGACGCCCGCTGTTGATTGCCTCGATAAACCGCTTCTGCGCTTCGATATTCTTCTGATGATTCATGAGTCGCCTCGCTCTCACGGCACTCACGGTCATGCCGCGGTCTGCCATTATAAGCACCACTCCCACTCTCTGCGAGCCCAAACAACACACCCTCCAAAACGGATATCATCAATCCTGAACGCAACACCAGCCGTCCGGCCACCGCTTCACCGCTAACCTGAATTGGCTCAATCATCCACCACCACCCGCACCCCAGCGCAACCACCCCACAAGGACCCTCATGATCATCATCGACAACGAACACGTAGAACTCGCCACCCCTTACGGCCCCATGCGCACCCACATCGTCC
>DAICZO010000212.1 GCA_027311125.1 Acidobacteriaceae bacterium | reverse complement strand
GATCGTCCTCCGCTCACCGAAAGGCTGGACTGCCCCCGCCGAAGTCCACGGCCATCGCCTCGAAGGCTCCTGGCGCGCCCATCAGGTTCCGCTCGCCGACGTGAAGAAGGACCCCGATCAGCTTCGTCTCCTCGAGCACTGGATGCGCTCCCTCCATCCCGAAGAACTCTTTGACGCCAACGGCCGCCTCGCGGCCGATCTCCGCGAAGTTGCGCCGCACGGCACCCGCCGCATGAGCGCCAATCCCCATGCCAACGGCGGCATCCTCAAGAAGGCTCTGCGCATGCCCGACTTCCGCCGCTACGCCGTGCCCATCGAAAGTCCTGCTTCGGTCGAAGTCGAAAACATTCCGCCGCTCGGCAACTTCCTCCGCGACGTGATGAACCTCAACATGGAGAATTTACGCGTCTTCGGCCCCGACGAAACCACCTCCAACAAGCTCCAGGCCATCTACCAGGCCAGCAAGAAATTCTGGATTGCCGACTTCTTCCCGGAAGACGCCGACGGCGGCGAGCTCGCGCCCGCCGGCCGCGTCGTGGAGCTGCTGAGCGCGCACACCATGGAAGGCATGCTTGAGGGCTATCTGCTCACCGGTCGCAACGGCCTGCTCTCGTCCTACGAGGCCTTCATCCACGTCATCGACTCCATGTTCAACCAGCACGCCAAGTGGCTCTCCATCTGCAACCACCTCTCCTGGCGGCAAAAGGTCGCCTCGCTCAACCTCCTCATCACCTCCACCGTCTGGCGGCAGGACCACAACGGCTTCACTCACCAGGACCCCGGCTTCCTCGACGTCGTCCTCAACAAGAGCTCCGACGTCACCCGCATCTACCTCCCGCCTGACGCCAACTGCCTGCTCTCCGTCGCCGACCACTGCCTGCGCAGCCAGAACTACATCAACGTCATCGTCAGCGACAAGCAGCTTCACCTCCAGTACCTCTCCATGGACGACGCCATCAAGCACTGCACCAAAGGCATCGGCATCTGGGACTGGGCCAGCAACGATCAGACCGGCGAACCCGACCTCGTCCTGGCGGCCGCCGGCGACATCCCCACGCAGGAAGCCCTCGCCGCCACCGCCCTGCTCCGCGCCGAGTTTCCCAGCCTCAAGATCCGCTTCATCAACGTCGTCGATCTCTTCCGCCTCCAGCCGAGCAAAGAACACACCCACGGCCTCTCCGACCGCGACTTCGACTCGCTCTTCACCTCCGACAAGCCCATCATCTTCAACTTCCACGGCTACCCGTGGCTCATCCATCGCCTCACCTACAGCCGCACCAATCGCGACCTCCACGTCCGCGGCTACAAGGAAAAAGGCAACATCAACACCCCCATGGAGCTGGCAATCAACAACCAGATCGATCGCTTCAGCCTCGCCATTGACGCCATCGATCGCGTGCCCATGCTCCAGCGCATCGGCGCGCACGCCAAACAGCGCTTCCAGGATGCGCAAATCGCCTGCCGCGCCTACGCCTACGAAAACGGCATCGATGACCCCGCCGTTGCCGGCTGGCGCTGGCCCCACTCATAACCCATCCCCGCTTCGCACAGACCGAAGCGTCGCATCTCCCGTCCTGGCTCTG
This sequence comes from Acidobacteriaceae bacterium, assembly GCA_027311125.1. Lineage (GTDB taxonomy): Bacteria > Acidobacteriota > Terriglobia > Terriglobales > Acidobacteriaceae > Edaphobacter. The sequence goes on along the minus strand of DAICZO010000212.1, from coordinate 34 downwards.
CCAAGGCGGGAGACAACACCCTCCACACCAACCC
>DAICZO010000210.1 GCA_027311125.1 Acidobacteriaceae bacterium | reverse complement strand
GGAGCAGGAGCAGCGAGCGCGAGCGGGTTGTTGACGTAGCTGCCACCTGCGACCGTCGTATCCGTCCGCGCACGGGTGTAGAGGAACTGGCCGGACAGCTCGAGCTTGCCGGCAAGAAGATTCTTGCTGCTGAACGAAAGGCCCAGCGTATCGATCTTGTCGCGATCGCTCTTGTTGTAGTTCGTACACGGATCGATCTTGGCGCTGGCATTCTTCGTGCCAACGGTTGTAAAGCATGTCCCTGGCCCGGCTATGGTGGTGTCGGCAGCCTGCCCGACAAATTGGGCTGTACTGTTGTTGCCATAGGCGTCGGCTCGGGTGAAGAGCCGTTGATTGTCGTAGGTATAGAAGACATCGACGACTAAATTCTCCGTTGCTGAGTAGCCGGCATCCAGGCTTGCTACCCAAAAGACATCTTTCTTCAGTCCGTAAGCGGAGTTGAGATAGTCGTTATCGTTGAACTCACTGTTGCCATGCAGTGACAGCCTGCTGGTTGCCTGCCAATCCATGTCGAGATACGCTTTGTGACGGTTGCGGTCGGCTGCGACATACCGTCTGAACCCCGGGTATTCGTTGATGTTGTTACGGCTGCCATACAGTGACTGCGGCAGCACGTTGTTGTTTGGGGTGAAGATGGCTGCATCGCCGGTCAGCGGAGTAGTGGGCAGACCAGCCACGGGACCGAATGCCGTCAGACCGGCTGACTTGAGGAAGGAGTAAGCGCTCTGGCTCGCACCGCCTGCAGGGATCTGGTTGGCCATGGGAACCAAGGACAGGAACGCGTCTTCGTTGTACGCTCCACGCCGCCACGAATAGGTGTAGATGGCTCTGCCTGTCAGGCTGCCCATGGATGTCTTATGCCACTCTCCGCCCAGGCTGTGCTCATCGGTCGTGCGTGCATCGGCGCAATCGATCCAGGCGCCGGGGCAGGTACGATCGATCTTCTCCCACTCATAGCGTGCTGCAATCCACTGCTTCTTGGCGATTTCGTACTCTGCCTCTGCGTTGGCCTGGTTGTTCCTCTCGCTGTAGGCGCGGTTCTGGTAGATATTGGTGTTGCTCCCGAGGCCTGCAGGCACACCGTATAGGCCGGAGAAGGGCGAGGTGCCACTCTTGGTCTCATTCGCATCCTGAAAGTAATAGGTATGAATGGGCGTTTGATTGTCGCGGTTGAAGTACTTGTACGCCGCCGTCAGATTCCATTTCTTGTTCGGTTCCGCAGTGAACTTCGCGTGCACCATGCTGGTGACTAAGAGTCCGTCGAGCGAGGGTACTGGCAGGCCGAAGGCCAACTGTCCATTCGAAGCGGTCGAAGGCCCCAGGAATGGATCGTTCTGCGTTCCGCGCCCGTATGACCCGGAGACGACCAGCTTCATGTGGTCTTTGAACTTTTCCGCAGCCAGGAACGTTAGCTGACTGAACTGATTGCTGGGCGGGTTTGCCAGCGTCGCACTCTTGGTTGGATTCGCTACATCCTGCCAGGTGACGGATGTTTTATTGTCCACGAAATACGAGCCGTAATAGGCCATCGAGAGGTTCAAGTGCTTGAACTTATAGTTGACCGCGGCGTTTGCCTCCGTGGTGTCGAAGTCGATTGGCAGGGGCAGTGTGACGCTGTTCTCGGCGACCTGTGCGGCGACAGCACCCAGGGCTTTGAGACCACCTCTGTGTTCGTACTTGAAGCTGACAGGAATGTTCCACTTGCTCGAAGGATCGTACAGTACACCGGCGCTCACTTGAGTGCGCTTGATATACAGATAGATATTCTGGAAGTCAGGCAGGTCTGCCGCACGAATAGTAATCATAGTTGCCAGCTGAGCCAGCGTGGGAGCGACCAGTACACCAGAACTGTTGTAGACGCTGCCAGCCCCGGCCGTCGGATCAAACGCACGGAAGTTGAGCTTGGTCGCACCCGCCTGTGGCACGGCTGGGAAGAGCCAGTTGGACGGCAGTGTCAGGTTGGTCGTGCCAACGCCAATATAAGGTGTCTGGTAGGTATCGGAGCGGTTTGCCAATAGTTCAGCGTAGTTGACGAAGAACCGGTACTTGCCTTGCTTGCCAAACTCAGCCGACAGGGTACGCGTCTCGAGTCCGAGATCCGTCCCTTGCAGGTGCCAGCGCCACGCGCTATTGCTGTCGTAGGGGCCGCCTCCGTAGAGATCAAAGTTCCCGATACCGAACGGGCCTGAGTTCTGCAAGCCGTTGTATTCGCCGAACTTGAACGAGCTTCCACTCACCCCACCGACTCCAAAGCCGGTGGTATTGGTAGGCGTGGTCTGGCTGGCTGCCGTCGCCTGGGCATAGGCATACGGTCCATATCCAGCCAGCAAAAACAACATCAGGCAAGCGATGATGCAACCGCAAAAGTATCGCAACGCACGAGCCGAACAACTGGTTATCTTCGCGTAGGTAGTCAATTCAGTGCCTCCAATGGAACGGTCATCGCTCGAACTTGGCGCCGGCCGGATGATTCGAACCGTGAATCGTTGAGTGACAGGCCAGACAACTGCGTGCATTTCCCTGCGCTGCTGGGCTCTGGCTTCCCAGCGGCAGTTGGCCATTTGCCGTTGTTACATTGCCACCAGGTAGGTTCGCCGCGCTGTACATGTTCTTGGCATGGTCGCCACTGTGGCAGGTCTGGCACAGCATGGGCGCCTTCATCTTCAACAAAGGCGACAGATTCGAACCGTGCGGCATGTGGCAGTTGGTGCAGCTATCCGTGACAGGTGCGTGCTCCCACAGGAAGGGACCACGCTTCTCGGCGTGGCACGTGTAGCAGGTCTCGTTGACAGATTCCTTGACCAGCAGCTTCGGGCCAACGGAGCCGTGAACGTTGTGGCAGTTGGAACAAGTCACTTTTCCTTCCAGCACCGGATGTCTGGAGAAGCGATGAATCTGCGCATCCTGAGCCTTGTGGCAGGTCGCGCAGACCTGCGACTGGGTGACTGGATTCAGCACCTTCTGCTTAGGCGAATGCAGTTCATGGCAGTCTGTGCAGGCTACGCCGTGCGATTCGTGCTGACTGCCCGACCAGTGCGACCGCGAGAGCACATTCGACTCGTGACAGCCGAGACAAGACGCATTCCGCTCGGCAACCGGCGAGACGTTCTTGGATTTGGCACCAAACACGACATTTGGCGGCTTACTGCCCGGATCGCTGATGTGTTCGGCACTCGCGCCGTGGCAGGATTGACATCCGGGGGTCCGTCCATCGGCCTTTACGCCATGCTTGGTCTGATAGATGGTGAGGATCGGCTTACTCCAATTTTCGCCGTGGCAGACGGTGCATTTCTTGTCGCCCTCTAACGATCGGTCAACTTGGGCCAAGGCAGGCAGCGACCCGAAAAGCACCGAAACACTGGCACAGACCAGAAATTGCCATATCAGTTTGCGCATCATTTTCCTTCCCATAGGGAATCCGGATCGTTGCTGGTTACATTTCGATCTAAGTACTCGAGTGATCTGCGCCATGCTGTACTCCACGAAAGACAGGTCCTACAACAAGAGGTGAAGTGGATGGCAGAAGCGAGATCACCTCTGCCATTCATGAGACAGGGGAAATGAAGTGCAGCATGTGATACGTATCACGTTTGTATGTTCACCTGTGGCACAGGCATGGCTTCGCGACATAAGCACCCAGGGCATGTGCGAGCAGGTACGTTGGTGCTGTGTGCGTGTGGGCTGACGTGTGTTCTCTACTAGAAACAACGCTTGGCGAGGCGTGGCGGCCTACCCCACCGCGAATGTACCAGCGATGCTCACAAGCCGTTTGACTGCAATAGCGATGGATCGACCAGGCGGTCAGCGTTCTATGATCTATGTATCGTGTCCTACACCATCGCAGCCTTCTATCGATTCGTCGCGCTACCGCAGCCTGATGCTCTGCGCGCTGAGCTTCGCACCCTCTTTGCCGACGGAGATCTTCGTGGCACCATGCTGATTGCCGAAGAGGGGGTCAACGGAACCATGGCTGGTTCCCCTGCCACCATGGAACATCTGTTACACCTGCTGGCCGAGAGGGTGGGAATGGACAGGAGTGAAGTGAAGTACTCCTATGCTGACGAGTGCCCATTCAAACGGCTTAAGTTTCGGGTCAAGCCGGAGATCATTACCTTTCGCAATGCCAAGGTCGATCCCAACCAGCCCGGCCAGTATGTGCCACCAGCGCAGTGGAATGCCTTGATCGCCGATCAGGACGTGCTGCTGCTGGACACGCGTAACCACTACGAGACAGAGATAGGAACGTTCGCTGGAGCGGTCGTGCCGTGTACCGAGACGTTTTCGGACTTTGTCACCTATGTGCGCAAACATCTCAACCCTGACACGCATCGCAAAGTAGCAATGTTCTGCACCGGCGGAATCCGCTGTGAGAAGGCTTCTGCCTTTTTGCTGCAGGAGGGCTTCCAGCATGTCTACCATCTGCAGGGCGGTATACTGAAGTATCTCGAAGAGGTGCCAGAGCAGGAGAGTCAATGGCATGGAGCCTGCTATGTCTTCGACCGCCGGACGTCTGTCGAACATGCTGACTTCAAAGACACATCCGACTGAATCAAGGCACTGCAATGCAACAGAAACCCAAGCGACCAGAGCCCGCACGCTGCCGGTGCCAGCAGCTCACTCCTCCCTGCACCATGGGAAGAGTGAAACCCCTGCTTTAGCAGCGAATGCTGAGCTCACGCATCCAATTACTTATGCCTTCACCAGATACTGCTGCCAGCGGACAGACCGCACCATCGCACGAAGACCGTGACCCCATCGGCTTCCGCTTCGACAATACCTATGCTCGATTGCCGGAGCGGTTCTATGCGCGACTCAACCCCACGGCAGTAGCAGCGCCGCGCCTGATACGGGTGAACGCAGACCTCTCCCGCAGGCTGGGACTGGACCCCGACGCGCTGGCGAGCACGACTGGCGTGGAGGTCCTCGCTGGCAATCGCATCGCAGCCGGTGCTGAACCTCTCGCGCTCGCCTATGCCGGACACCAGTTCGGACATTTTGTGCCTCAACTCGGCGATGGCCGCACCAACCTGCTCGGCGAAGTCATCGCCCCTGACGGTGCACGATACGACATCCAACTAAAGGGTTCCGGCCCTACGCCCTTCTCTCGCCGCGGTGATGGCCGCGCTGCGCTCGGTCCGGTCCTGCGAGAGTATCTGGTCAGCGAAGCCATGGCTGCGCTGGGCGTGCCCACCACGCGGGCCCTGGCCGCCGTTACCACCGGAGAGTACGTACTGCGCGAAGCCGAGTTGCCCGGTGCCATCCTGACCCGTGTGGCTGCCAGCCATCTGCGGGTGGGCACCTTCCAGTACTTCGCCGCACAGGGCGACACCGAGGCCATCCGCACTTTGGCAGACTATGCGATCGCGCGGCACTATCCCGAAGCCGCACAGGCACCGCAGCCGTATCGAGCGCTGCTCGATGGCGTCATTGCACGGCAGGCAAGCCTGATCGCCCAATGGATGCTGCTTGGCTTCGTGCATGGCGTGATGAATACCGACAACTCTGCGATCTCCGGCGAGACCATCGACTACGGGCCCTGCGCTTTTATGGAAGCCTACGATCCGGCCATGGTCTTCAGCTCCATCGACCGCCAGGGACGCTACTCCTATAGCAACCAGCCACACGCCGCCCACTGGAATCTGGCACGGTTGGCCGAATCGCTGCTACCAGTGATGGCGCAGGAAGCAGGCAGCGAAGAGGCTGCGTTGGCCGCTGCCTATGAAGCGTTGGCCGCCTTCAGCACCCAGTTCGAGACAGCCCGTACCGCCGGTCTGCGCCGCAAGCTGGGACTAGCCACCGAGCACCCCGGCGATGCGGAACTTGCGCACACACTGCTGGGACGCATGGCCGCCAATCGCGCTGACTTCACGCTGACCTTCCGCCGACTGTGCGATGCCGCTGCGACACCGGAAGCAGACCGCGAAGTGCGCACCCTGTTCACTGACCCCGCAGCGTACGACTCCTGGGCAACGGAGTGGCGCCAACGCCTGCAACAGGAGCCAGTCTCTGCACAGCAGCGGAGCGCCGCGATGCGTATGGCCAATCCACTGTTTATCCCGCGCAATCATAGGGTCGAGGAGGCACTGGAGGCTGCTGAGGAACAGCAGGACTTCCAACCATTTGAGCAGTTGTTGGATGTCGTGACCCACCCCTACGAGGACCGGCCAAATCTCGAACGGTATGCCACCCCGGCCCGCCCGGAACAGCGCGTCGTCCAGACATTCTGCGGAACCTGACCGACAACGCCAAGCTGATGGCTGGCCTCTCTGTCGCGAAGCGGTCTACCACCAAATCTTCCGACTGTGACTAAAGTCCCTGCAAGCGATCTCCGGCCGCCCTATTGTTCTATCAGGTGCTGAACTCAACCAGTGCCATAGGAGATGGTTATGGACTATGCATTCCTGGCTGACCTGCAGACGGAGTTAGAGCTTCCCGCCAAGGGCATCCTCAGCCGTGTGATTCAAAAGGACGAGTACGCCAACATCACACTGTTAGGTTTCTCCGCAGGTGAGTCGCTCTCGGCACACTCCGCGCCGACACCAGCAGTCCTCTACTTCCTCGAAGGAGAGGCTGACGTCCTGCTGGGAGAGACAACGGTCCATGCCAGGCAGGGGTCGTTCGTCTACATGCCACCGCTGCTGCTGCACGCCATCACTGCGCAGTCCCCTATGCGTATGCTGCTCGTCCAAATCAAGTTGGCAGCAAAGTAGTTCACGACCCTGCATGGTTCTGGATCGCGACGAGAGGTTTCGATCTGTCCAGACCTGCAGTCGACCATAACGACGATCGCACGTTCTGGAAGGTTCTATGCAAGCCACAACCAAGGCATCGGCTACTGCTCTCTCAGCGGAATATCTCGGGAAGACGCCCAGAAAACGTCTCGTACGCAGGCTCCAACTCGACCACTCGCAAGCAGTACGCCACAGCGTGCAGGGTCTGTTTCTTGCACTGAATGCATGGATCGCTGTTGAGTTTTTGCTGTGGGTCCGCTTCTTTGAGAGCCATGGACGAACAACCTTTGTGGAGCGGCCAGCGGGCGTCGATGGGTGGCTCCCCATCGCAGGCTTGATGAACCTGAAATACTTTCTGGTAACGCACCGGGCACCGGAGATTCATCCCTCTGCCATGGTGCTGGCTGCGGTCTTTCTGCTGACCAGCCTGTTCATCAAGAAAGCGTTTTGCTCGTGGCTGTGCCCGGTGGGTACGATCTCGGAGTATCTGTGGAAGCTCGGACGCAAGCTCTTCCACACCAGTCTCACGATTCCGCGCTGGCTCGATCTGCCCCTGCGCAGCCTCAAATATCTCTTGATGGGCTTCTTTCTTTTTGTGGTCATAAGCATGTCGGCTGCGGCCCTCAACAGCTTTATGCTCACACCGTTCGGCATCGTCGCCGACGTCAAGATGCTCAACTTCTTTCGCAACCTGGGCCTGATTGGAGTTGCGGTTCTAGCCAGCCTCATGTTGCTTTCGGTCATCATTCAAAACTTCTGGTGCCGGTTCCTCTGTCCGTACGGTGCGCTGATGGGGATCGTTTCGACGCTCAGCCCCATACGCATCCGCCGCGACGCCGCAGCCTGCATCGAGTGCGGCAAATGCACCAAAGCCTGCCAATCACATCTTCCCGTCGACCAATTGATTCAGATTCGCTCGCTGGAATGTACCAGTTGCATGGAGTGCGTCGCCGTTTGCCCCGCAGACCATGCGCTGCAACTCGCGTTCGCTCCGCGCGAGCTATCGACCGCGAGCGACACCACCACCAGTCCATACACCACTCGCTGGCGTAGTCGAGTCCTGCAGCCACGGGCTGTCGTACTCGCTCTGGCGCTGCTCTTCTTCGGACTCATCGGCGTGGCTCGGGCAACTGGACACTGGCAGACCATCATCTCGCGCGATGTCTATCAACAGATGGTTCCGCACGCTGACGAGTATGAACACTAGACCGCATCGCGCTAGGACGATGTAGTCAACAAGGCACGAAGCCCTTGGATATTCTTTACGACAATCTGTCGCGCATCGACCTCCAGCAAGCCTTCTGCCTGCAAGCGCATCAGGTTTCGCGAGATCAGTTCGCGCACCGTGCCAAGCTGGCTGGCCAGTTCCTGATGACTCGCCGGCAACTGAAACTCGATACCGCTTTTCGTCTGCGTTCCCTCACTCTCAGCGAGTCGCACCAGCGCGGCAATCAGCCGTTGCCGAATCGTCGTGAACGATAGCTCTTCGATAATTCCCACCAGTCGCCGCAATCGCCCACCAACCACGGCCAGAACCTTCAGTGCCACCTCTGGATGCTCCATACAGAACGCTTGAAAATCCCGTCGCGAGATGAAGGCGATCTCAGCATGCTCGATCGCCACCGCAGAGGCCGGGTAGGTGCCGCCATCAAAGACGGGTAACTCCGCGACACATTCGCCTGGGTTGTTGACTGCCAGCACCTGCTCTCGGCCGCCCTGCGACGTCTTGAAGATTCGCACCCTGCCCCATCCAATGATGTGCAGGCCATGGCAGATCTCTCCTTCAGAAAAAAGCAGCTCACCTGCCTCAAATCGCTTGCGGACGGTGCGTACCGCCAGCAGTTTAATCTCTTCAGGACTAAGGCTCGACAACAGGGCCGTCTTTTGCAAAACCGCACCAATATCCATGCGTTGTGTGATCATTCTGTGCAGTCTAGCAGCCGACAAATACCCATAGCGAATCCTCCGCAACACCCAGCGGTCTCTGCTGGAAAAATGAGCGTCGGATACCACGGTCCATAACAACTTCTGATCCATTGATCGTCGCTGGCACTTAAGTCACTGAGTCGTGATCAACCGTTCGCTAACGTAGGTCGTGAGGACATCGACATGCAGACTGCAGTGAAACAGGTTCGTGATTTAGCCATAGAACAGCCATCGTCCGTGCGAGTATTTGAGAGCTTTGGAATCGACTACTGCTGTGGTGGAAGAAAGCCGCTGGAACAGGTCTGCGAGGAGCAGCAGATCTCATTGCCGGAGATTCTCGAGCGACTCGCCGAAGCAGCCGATACCACCCCACAACCAACCAGTCCGTGGACGAAAGCTTCACTGGAAGAATTAGCAACCTACATTATGGACAAGTGTCATGCACCAACACGCACTGAATTGCAGCGACTCACCGCTCTGGCCGACAAGGTTCACAATCGACATGGAGCCAGGCATCCAGAGCTTGCCCATGTTCAGTCGCTGGTGCAGCAAATCCTGGACGAGATGATGCCCCACATGGAGAAGGAAGAGCGCGTCTTGTTTCCTTACATCGTAAATCTGGAGCAGGCGGATCAGAACGGAACGTCAAAGCCCTACGCCTTCTTTGGCAACGTCGCACATCCTATCGCCGCAATGATGGCCGAGCACGACATCGTCGGCAGCGCACTCGCCGAGATTCGCACCCTGACGAACAACTACCAACTGCCAGACGGCGCCTGCCCCACCTATTACGCTCTCTACCTGACGCTCACGGAGTTTGAGTCGCTCACCCATCATCATGTCCATCTCGAAAACAACATCTTGTTTCCTCGGGCAATCGAGCTATCCGGAAAGGAATGATCATGCAGCAGTTTTGTCTTCGCGGGCGCGTGGTCTAACGTCTGGTTGCCGGAACAAGAAGCAAGTCACACGCTACAGGAATATTCGGCACATTGACTGTAGGCATCAGCAGCCGCCTGTTGCCATACGCTTACTCCTGCACTACCGCCTTGACTAACTGGCGCGGCGAGTCTGGATTGATACCGCGTGCCACTGCCATGCTGTACGCGAGCAGTTGCAATGGGACCACCTCCAGCATCGTTGCCAACAGATTGCTGGTCGCAGGTATAGAGAGACATGCATCGCTGGACTGAGGGACTTCTTCGTCGCCCTCGTTCGCCAGTGCAACGATTAGTGCGCCTTGTGCCCGCATCTCCTTCATCAACTGCAACACTTTGGAGTAACGCAGAACAGAATCAGGATCATCGCGATCAACCGTCGCAATCATGATGAGCGGGGCAGCCTTGCTGACTAGCGCGTTTGGCCCATGCTTCAGCTCCCCGGTGGGGTAGCCTTCAGCGTTCATGTAGGCTGACTCTTTCAGCTTCAAAGCTCCTTCACGGGCAATCGCATAGTGCACACCACGCCCCAGATAAAGAAAGCTGGACGAGTGGATCAGCTCTGGAGCAAGAGCTTCAATCTGCTTCTGCCACTTCGGCAATGCACTCTGTAACAGTGCAGGGATCTCACGCAAGCGTTTCGCATTCGCAGCAGCTACCTGCTCGTCCATGGTCCTGCGGAATCTGGCCAACTGCAGCGCGAAGCAATACAGAACGGCAAGCTGCGTGGTAAAGCTTTTGGTCGCTGGAATCGCCTTCTCCACACCCGCGAGCGTGGGCAGCGATATCGCTGCCTCTCTTGCCATCGTAGAATCGGCCTTGTTTGTAACCGCAATGGTTGCAAGATGACGCGACAACGCTCGACGCAGCGCTGCGAGCGTGTCGGCCGTCTCTCCCGACTGGGACAGCACCAGCACGCCAGGATTATGCAGCGTGTGGCTCGAGCTATAGGTGTACTCGCTGGCATACTCGACATCCACCGGAACGCCAGCCATATCCTCGATCATGATCTCGCCTGCCAGCCCAGCATGACGGCTGGAGCCGCTGGCGGCAATCACCAATCGCTCCCGCTTGCCAAAGATCTCCAGCAGCTTGGCAAATGGCTCTTGCGGCCCCGTCCCATCCGGCAGATACCGTTCGATGGTTGCGGCGAGTGCCTGTGGCTGCTCGTAGATCTCACGCAACATGGCATGAGGAAAGGTTGTGGCCTGTGGTGTGTCGCTCATAGCATTCATCATCTTCTCTCACCCATCACTTCACTCGTTGCGGAGGTCATCGCGCAACCAGAAGATATTGCCAACTGGTCGCAGATAGTGCCTGGACTAGCGCGCTGGTGTCACTTCCCTGTTATGAGCTTTTATCTCGCGGTAAAGCTTAAGCTCGCGGTCTGCATCGGCCGTACGCCCCGCTTTGCGGTACGCAGCCTGTAGTTGGTAGTGGATATAGTCAGGCGCAGGATCACTCTGCTCCGCCAGTTCCAGATGTTGAATCGCTCCCGCAGTGTCGCCCTGCTCCAACAGCAGCTTGCCGAGTTGATACTGGGCCTGTGCGTGGGTCGGAGTCGTCTGCGTCAACTCCTGCAGAATCGTCATCGCCTCTTCTTTG
>DAICZO010000208.1 GCA_027311125.1 Acidobacteriaceae bacterium | reverse complement strand
GGGTTTCGCTGGCGGGGGTGGTGTTGCCGCCGATGTCGAAGCCGGCGTGGGCGAGCTGCTGCTTGAAGTAATGGGTGTTGTCCCAGAGGCGCTGGATGCGGTCGGGTTCGGTTTCGAGGATGTCGAAGGCGGCGATGCAGGTGGCGGCGACCGAGGGCGGGTGCGAGGTGGAGAAGAGGAAGGGGCGGGCGCGGTGGTTGAGGTAGTCGATGAGGTCGCGGGAGCCGCAGACGTAGCCTCCGAGGGCTCCGATGGCCTTGGAGAGGGTTCCGACCTGGATGTCGACTTTGGCGGTGCAGTGGAAGTGGTCGACGGAGCCGCGGCCGTTGCGACCGAGGACGCCGGAGGCATGGGCGTCGTCGACCATCATGATGGCGCCGTATTTTTCGGCGAGGGCGGCTAGTTCGGGGACGGGGCCGATGTCGCCGTCCATGGAGAAGACGCCGTCGGTGATGAGGAGTTTGTGGCCGGGCTCGGACTGGATCTCCTGCAGGAGCTGTTCGCAGTGGGCGACGTCTTTGTGGCGGAAGACCTTGATTTTAGCGCGGGAGAGGCGGGCACCGTCGATGATGCTGGCGTGGTTGAGCTCGTCGGAGAGGATGAAGTCTTCTTTGCCGAGGATGGAGGAGACGGTGCCGGCGTTGGCGGTGAAGCCGGACTGGAAGACGACGCAGGCTTCGACGCCTTTGAAGGCGGCGATTTTTTCTTCCAGCTCCATGTGGATGCGCATGGTTCCGGCGATGGTGCGGACGGCTCCGGAGCCTACGCCGTATTTGCGGGTAGCGGCGATGGCTGCTTCTTCGAGGCGGGGATCGTTGCAGAGGCCGAGGTAGTTGTTGCTGGCGAGGTTGATGACCTGCTTGCCGTCATAGTGGCAGACGGGGGCCTGCTGATCTTCGAGGATGCGGAGGCGGAAGAAGGTTCCGCGCTGGCGGAAGTCGTCGAGTTGGGCGGTGAGGTGAGCGAGTTGCGGGCGCTTGGCGGTCGCGGAGTTCATACCGTAATCGTACCCCTTTCGGAGGCAGGCAGCTGTTTGGGCTTCGTTCGCATCAAAGTTGTGGTGAAGCTGTTTCCAGCGGGGTAGTCTTGATGGAACGGCGCAACAAACCATACTCCATGAACGAGGGCTGATCCATGAACTACTCCTATGTGCTGAAGTCGGCAGCGACGATGGCACTGGCGTTTACCTTGCTGACTGGTTGCCAGTCGAAGCAGGATGCAGCGATTGAGCAGGCGAAGAAGCAGGCAGCAGCGACCGGACAGGCGCAACAGGTTGTGACGGTCGACAAGAATGGCACGACGACGACGGTGACGGTTCAGCCACCAGCGCCGGGACAGACGGCACAGGCGATTACGACGACGGTGATGCCGGGACCGGGCGCACCGGGAGGCAATCCTGCGGGTGGGCCCTACGCCGGGCAGCCAGCGGTGGCGGGTGGCGGGCCTATGAATGGGCAGCCAGCGGTAGCGGGTCAGCCGGGTCCGGGACAGGGATACGGACCGGGATATGGGCCGGGGTCGGGTCCAGGCAATGGTGCCGGGTATGGTCAGGGCTCTCCCCAGGGCGGGCCGCAGGGTGTGCCGGGGGGGAATCCTACGATTCGTCCGGCGGATGTACGGGTGCCAGCAGGCACGAGTTTGGCGATTGTGATCAATCAGCACATCAGCGTGAAGACGACGCAGCCGGGGGATTCGTTTAGCGGTGCGGTAGCCGAGGCGGTTACTGATCCGAATGGCCGCGTGATTATTCCGCGCGGGTCTCCGGTTGGGGGCATCGTGGATGCTTCGCATAAGCGCGGACACTTCAAGGGCGCTTCCATTCTGGAGCTGCGGTTGACGTCGCTGACGTTGAATGGGACGAACTACCCGTTGGATACCCACGATCTGACCCGGACGAAGAAGGGTAAAGGCCGGCGGTCGGCGGCGATGATCGGTGGCGGAGCCGGATTGGGCATGTTGATTGGCGGTATTGCATCGGGCGGAACGGGATTGCTGATTGGCGGTCTGGCTGGAGCCGGTGCCGGTACGGCGGTTGGCGGTCTGACTGGTAATGGCGATATCGACATTCCGGCTGAGTCGGTGGTGCGCTTCCGGTTGGCAGACCCGTTGATCCTGCAGCAGTAAGTGTGTGCATAACCCACGAAGGCCCATCCTCAGGGGTGGGCCTTTTTGTGTTTGTATGGCGTCAGGGCTGGAGGTGCTGGGCGACCAGGCTGGTGGCGCTTGCGATGATCTGAGGATCGTTGCCGAAGCCGGGGAGCCAGTGCATGTCGGGTTCGCGTCGGAACCAGGTAGCCTGACGCTTGGCGTAGTTGCGATGGCCCTGCTGCGCGTGGGCGATAGCCTCGTCGCGGGAGAGTTGCTGGCGAAGGACTGCGATGGCTTCTGCATAGCCGAGGGAGGTAAGCGGGCGGCAGTCGTAGCCGTAGCGAGCGACCAGTTGCTGGGGCTCTTCGATGAGGCCGTGGTTGAACATGGCGGCGGCGCGGGTGTTGATGCGTTCGTACAAGAG
>DAICZO010000200.1 GCA_027311125.1 Acidobacteriaceae bacterium | reverse complement strand
ACGCACGCGGGACTCGAGTTCGTGGACGACGCGGAGGGTGTCGTAGTAGCGGAGGACCCGGGCGTGGGGCTGGTAGAAGCCGCGCTTGATGCTGGAGGGCCGGAGGTCGGCGGCGCGGAGGTCGGTCAGCTTGACCCCGGTGAGACTCAAGGTGAGAGCCACGGAGAAGAAAGCCATGGCAGCCGTCATGGCGAGGCGCGGCTGGAGCAGGGTATTGGTGATGGTCTGGCGACTGAAGGCGGCGGCGATGCGGGTGCGGAAGGGCAGCACGTTTGGTTGCAGGCCGTTGGCCGGACCCTGGGCGACGGAGCGGGCTGCCGGGTAGTGCGTGGCGGCGGGGAAGCCCAGCAGAGTGTTGGGGTTACCGCGCCAGGGTGTCGTGGCTGGGGCGGCAGCGTGTTCGGTGACCGGCGCAATGGTGGGGTTGGCCAGCGGGGTGGAGTGGTGGTGCGAGGTCTGGGCGAGGATGCGGTCGATCAGGTCGGCGGAGGGTTCTGGTCTCGGGGACTTGAGGAGGTCAAGCCAGGCGGCTCCGCGCTGGGCGTCTTCGAGCATCTGGGCGCAGGCTGGGCAGCCGATCATGTGGAGGTCGAAGGTAGCCTGATCGGCGGCGGAGAGGGTGCCATCGAGGGCGTCGGCCAGCATGGTTTCACACTGGGCGCAGTGCTGGGGATCGCCGGATTTTCCGGGGGTTGCGCTACCGAATTGGTTATAGTCTGCCACGTTACATCACCTGCCCTTCTATACGTTGCAAAAGCCTTGCCAGTTCCCCGCGGCCGCGGCTGATGCGGCTTTTCACGGTACCTTCGGGGATGCGAAGGACTTGTGCAATCTCTTTGTAATCCATGTCTTCGAGGTCGCGGAGGATGACGGCTTCGCGGAGTTCGGGGGAGAGCTGTTTGAGTGCCGCCTGGACCCGAACCTTGAGTTCGAGCGCGGCGACGTGCTGCTCCTGCGAAGGGCGGGGGTCGGCGAGGCGGTCGGCCATGGTGACGCCGTCTTCTTCGCCGTCGAAGGTGGCGTCCATGGAGTCGGTGGCGCGGTCGAGACGGGTACGACGGAAGTGGTCTACCAACAGGTTGCGGGTCAGGGTGGTGATCCAGGTCTGGAAGCTGCCCTTTTGGGTGTCGAAGCTGGAGAGGTTTTTGTAGAGCTTGATGAAGACGTCCTGAGTGAGGTCTTCGGAGTCGTGGGAGGAGCCGGTGAAGCGGTAGCAGATGGCGTAGATGCGGCGGTGCTGGGAGACGACGAGCTGCTGCCAGGCCTGCGGGTCGCCTGCAATACATTGGCGAACCAGCTTGCTGAGTAGCTCCTGCTCGGCTTCCTGTTCCGGCGTGCGCTGCAACTTGACCTCAGAAGATTTTGACGGTGGAAGCAGTGTACCGCGAGGCGGGGCTGGTGGGAGACCGAGTTGCTGGTCTCGCTGGTCGGTGGGCGGCGTCGCACCGGAGCGAGCGAGGCGCCGGGGTGAGAGGCGCGGGCTGGCCAACCTGCCCGAACCCGGTAACGCGATGTGCAAGACGCCCATGCATTGCTATACGCATGGGCGTCGAGGAAGGTTCAATGGGAGTGGTTGGCCGGGAACGGTTTAGGGGGTTGGTGCGGTGATGACGCCGCAGGCGATGCGGTTTCCTGCGTTTCCGGTGGGATCGGTTTTCATGTCGTCGGGCTTCTCGTGGACCATGATGGAGGTTCCGCCGTTGGCGAGGATGCTGTTGGGCGCGGCGGGGTCCAAAGAGAGATAGTTGACCTTGAAGGTGGCCTCGCCGGTATGCTGCTCGCCGATGGTGATGTTCTGGGGGAGATCGCCGTTGTGGTGGCCCATGGGATTCATGGTTCCGTGCTGCTTGGCGTCGGGGTTGAAGTGGCCGCCAGCAGTCTTGAAGTCGGGTGCGTCGCAGAGCGGCTTCTGGTGGATGTGTACGGCATGGTCGCCGATGGGGAGATTCTTGAGCTTGAGTTTGATGGTCAGGTTCTTCTTGCCCTGCTTGAAGGTGGCGGTTCCTGCGTCCTGTCAGGTGCTGGTTTTGATGGGGATGACGAGGGGTGTAGCGGACTTGGCGAAGGCTGGCTGAAGCAGCAGCGGGGAGGCGAGCAGGCAGGCTGTCAGGGTGAGGAAGGAAGTGCGCATGGCGTGGGTCTCCTTGGAGGCTAGTGATGCTTGGTCAGGATACTCCACTGCGAGAGCGGAATGAGATTGGTGTGCCAGCGACGGGATGTGACCCGATAAGTGGAAGTGCACTTCCCCTTTGTGTGAAATGTTCTTCGGGGCAGAACGGGACATGGGTAAGGACAGAACGTGTCACTAAGTAATTGATCTATAAGGAGTTTACGGTTTATGGCTTGACGAGAAACGTGGCAGCTATGGCCTTGGGATTGCAACAAGTCAGGTAACGCAAGCAGTTGCGCTGCAGGATGCATTTGAACTTAATCTCAAACCTAATTGGAGCCAATACACGCCATGAACTACGGAAAACTATTCTCGCAACTCTCTGCCCTGGGCCTCGTTTGTCTTGCGGCCTCAACGATCGCTCACGCTGATACGGTAACAGTATTAGCTACTGATTCCGTCTACGCGGTTGGAACACAGTCGTCGCTTGCAAGCTCGATCGGTGGAACGGCACCAACGGCAATTAATATTCTGCCGGGCACGTCGTACATCACTTTTTCGGCGACGGGCAGCGTGACGGTCAACGGTGGTGGAAATCTTAACAATGCGGACGGAGTTGGATCGGCACAGGGTGAGTACAACAGTGGCACAGCCTCGCTGTCGAGCATCAACTCTCCCACTGCCGGGTACATTGCCGGAGTGTTTCTGGGTGCTGGCGGGCCGAGCGGAAGTGCTCCGACGGGACTGGACTTTACCGGAACTGGTGGCACCAGCTTCAGCTCACTCTCTCCGTTGGTGGATCAGGTGTTCTTTGTTGGGGATGGTCTGACGGGTAACGGAATGGGCACGACGCAGACGTTCTACGTTCCCACGGGGGCGACGCAGCTTTATCTTGGGCTGGCCGATGCGTGCGGTTATAACGGTTCACCGAGCTGCCTGGGGGATCACTCTGGAAGCTTCAGCGTGACCTATAACGAGGTTGGCAGTGCGCCGGTGAATCCTTCTCCTGTGCCGGAGCCTTCCAGCCTGGTGTTGTTGGGTACTGGGGTGTTGAGTGCGGTTGCTGGGGTACGTCGGCGGTTTAGCGGCCAGTAGAACTTGCAGCATTGGAATGGCATTGCCAGCGATCAGAGTTGCCAGCGGGTAGGCAATGGTCGCTGGTCATGCTGATGTTTGGTTGGCCTGGTGATTGAGCGATGGTGGCAACGATGGAGGGTTTGCGTGGTCGCGGCGGATTGAGCGAAATCAATGCTGAGGACTGTGCAGGCCAATGGATAGCATTACGTGTTCGTAGCTGGGGTTGCCGTGGTACTTGAGAAAGACCGGGTCCATGGGGATTCCAATGACCATAGGATCGTGCTCTTTTGCGAGCAGGTCCAAGTCGCTCAGAGCTTGTTGGTCATCGCACAGCTCTGCTTCGGCCTGGACGATGGAGTCGTTTGGGTGAGTGGGGTCGGGATTGAGTGTGCGCTCCTGACGCAGGATGCTGGCCCACATGGCCTGCTCGCCAGCGCGATGGAAGGCGGTGGTGGCTGCGGCGAGGATGGTCAGCTCCTGCTGGTCGTGACGGAGTTCAGCGACCCTTTGCCGTTGCAGCAGAAAACTGGCGGTTTGGTGTGGCTCGACTAGGCTGAGAATGGCCAGGATTCTATGGGGTGAGGCTGCGTCGAATCCGTTTGCTGTAATGGATTGGAGCATGTCGATGGCTTCGTCGCGATGGCCATTGAGTCCGAGCGCGAGAGCCCTGGTGGCCTGAATGGCTGAGGAGGTAGGAGCGAGCCGCTGGGCTATATCCAAATGCTGCAAGGCCTCAGGGTATCGCCCCTGGTGGATGAGCATGGAGCCGTACCAGTGCTGGGCGACGATGCAGTTGGGATCGAGGTGCAGGGCCGTTTGAAATTGGGTCGTTGCCGCTGCGGGATTCCAGTCGGAGAAGAAGTCGATAAAGCCGAGGGATGCATGTGCCTCGGGCAGATTGGGGTCCAGGGCGACTGCCCGATCTGCCGCGGCTCTGGCAGCAGCGTAGGCGTCCTCGGGAACCATGGTGGCGTACTCACGGGAGAGCAGGTAGACATTGGCAAGCGCAGCGTAGGCTGGGGCAAACTGGGGGTCTCGTGCGATCGCCTGCATGAGCAGGAGCCTGGCCTGATCGAGTGCTGCTGGTGTTCTCTGCTCGTAGAGTGAAACACCTTGCAGATAAAGCTGGTTGACGCCTGGCTGTGACGACAGGCGAGTCAAACTGGAGTCTGGAACCGACTTCGAGTGCGTGGATGTTGAGCCTGAGGTGGTGAAGGCTCGTACGACGATCGCAGCCATTAGCACGAGCGCTACCGATACGAGAAGTGCCCATTGGATTCGGTGGCCGGAGCTGCTGAACCTACTTCGCGAGTTGCTGACTTGAGGTTGCGCTACGTTAGCGGAATCGAGTGGGTCATGTACCTGGGCAGTATCCACTGGCAGATCTGGCAGTGTGGCTTTCAGGTCGAGTTCTGAGTCTGTGTCCAGGTCGTCGGTTGCGTTGTCTGGCGACTCGGTCTCCAAGGCAAGCGCGGTGAGGCCGAGCCACGCATCCAGCTCGGCTACGACGGCGTAGACGTTCGCTCGACCATCGCCGGGAATGCGTCGAACGGGCAAGCCGCGTTGCTTCTCCCACCGCTTGACGGTTCTTTCGTCGCGATTGAGGTAGGCCGCGATTTGCTTCCAGCCTTGAAGCTGTGGGTTATTTGTGGCCATAGCGCGTTGGTACTCAACACCCGGTACCCTCAGCCATCATACTCATCTCCGGTCTCGTTCTTGTGTTGGAGAGTGCAATTTGTTTTCGATGGACTGAAAGCGTATGTCGGCTGTGGTCTGCCGCACTTGTGAAGTGGTTGTAAGGTCGACACGGTGGGGCGACTTAGGAGGTGGTGAAGCCGCGTTGGCGATCCTGTTCGCGGCGCATGGACTTCTGGCGTCCGCGGAGGAGGTCCTGCAGGGTGATGGTGCCGCAAGGGAGGTGGGTGGCGCGGTCGAGGACGGTCAGGGTGCTGAGGCTGGCGTCGGCCATTTTTTCTGCTGCGCTGCGGGAGGTCTCGTCGGCGAAGGCGTAGACCTGAGGTACCGTAGCTGGAGTAGGGGATACGGCGAGGGGCTGAGACATGAGTTCGAGGACGGTGACCGTTTCGAGCGGGTCGGTGCTGTACTCACGGGTGAGGTGGAAGCCGCGGCGGCTGAGCTTTTCGGTGAGGATGGAGCGCGGCATGATGAGTGAGGTGACGGCATAGGCGGCGATGCAGCCGAGCATCAGCGGGAGCATGGCGGCGATGGAGTGCGTGATCTCCAGGCTGAAGACGATGGCAGTGAGCGGGACCCCAAGGGAGCTGGAGAGCATGGCTCCCATGCCAACCAGCGCCCACAGAGCCTGAGCTTCGACGGAGGCATGGGCGAGATGAGCGGTGAGCGCACCGCAGGCCCCGCCGATCATGAGCAGTGGCGCGAGGACACCACCGGAGGTTCCGGAGCCGAGGGAGAAGGCCCACATGAGGGACTTGGCGAGGATGAGGCCGAGGATGAGCTTCAGCGAGGCGTTGCCCTGGAGGAGTTGAGCGATATTGTCGTAGCCGACGCCGAGGCCGCGTGGGAAGAATATGCCTCCAACGCCGATGCCGATGCCTCCGATGGCGGGCCACCACATCCAGTGGAGGGAGAGGTGCTCGAAGAGGTCTTCGAAGCCGTACATCATGCGGCTAAGCGCGGCAGCGAGCAGGCCGATTACCAGGCCGATGGCGAGCGCAATGATGGCGATGGGAGCCGTCCCGACAGAGTGCAGTGCAGGCATGGCGAAGAGCGGGCCTGCACCCAGCAAGGGGATGCGCACGATGGCGGCAGTGATGCTGGCGAAGGCGACCGGGATGAGGCTGCGGGGGCGCCACTCGAAGAGCAGGAGTTCGACGGCGAGCAGGATGGCGGCGAGCGGCGCGGCAAAGGTGGCGGACATGCCTGCGGCGGCTCCGGCGACGAGCAGGGTGGTGCGTTCGGCATCAGTAAGATGCATCCACTGTGCGACGAGGGAGCCAAAGGCGCCACCGGTCATGATGATGGGGCCTTCCGCGCCGAAGGGGCCGCCGGAGCCGATGGAGATGGCGGCGGAGATGGGTTTGAGGATGGCAATCTTGGGGTCGACGCGTGCGCCGCGCAGGAGGATGGCTTCGATGGCTTCGGGGATGCCGTGGCCGCGGATCTTGTCGGAGCCGTAACGGGCCATCAGGCCGACGATGAGTCCGCCGACGATGGGAACCAACGGCATCCAGTGGCCCAGAGGGCTATCAGCTGGCGAGACCGAGGCGAGGCTGATGCGGTGGAAGTAAAAGATGTTGGTGGCAAGAGCGATGCAGCGCAACAGCAGGACGGCGAGCAGTGCTGAACCGATACCGATGCCGATGGCGACGAGGGAGAGCAGCCAAACACGGCGATCGACGGTGAAGTCACGGAGTGCGGAGGGATGGGAGTTCATTTGGACCTTTTGATTGCGGTGGCTGATGGCCGGGCCGCGGTGGAAGAGATGGGAATGGCCTGGATCTGCTGCAGAGAGCGAAGCAGCAGCGGGGCGAGTTCACGGAGTTCGTGGGCGTGATATTCGGAGAGGGTGTTCAGGGTCCGGCGCGCCTTGGGGGTGATGGAGAGCAGGACGCGGCGGCGGTCGGCTGGGTCTTCGGTGCGGAGCAGCAGGCCTTCGGCTACGGAGCGGTCGACGAGTTCGACGGCGCTGTGGTGGCGGAGGCCGAGGCGATCTGCAACATAGGCGATGGAGACGACGGTACCGGCGGGGGCTCCGGCGATCTGGAGTAGAAGTTGATGCTGCTGGGGGTGGAGATGAATCTGTTGGGCGGCCTGCTCGCTGAAGTGGAGGAAGGTGCGTAGCTGGTAGCGGAAGTCGGCCAGGGCTTCGAGGAGGGTGG
>DAICZO010000198.1 GCA_027311125.1 Acidobacteriaceae bacterium | reverse complement strand
GTGCACTCATCAGCACGTCGCCAACAAAGAACATCCACACCACAAAGTGCGTAAAGAATCCGATAAAGAAGAACGTCACCGAATCCACTCGCGCCTGCCACCGCTGCCGTGGAGTCAACGCCGGCATCACCTCGGCCCGCGTCTTGCCCATCAACTCCGATACCGGAACAATCTCATAGCCCCGCGCCCGCAACGCCTCAATCAGCATCGGCAGCGCGGCAACCGTCGCCGACCGGTCTCCCCCGCCATCATGCAGCAGTATGATCGAGCCCCGCGTCCACGGCCGCGTCTCCATATCCGCAATCTGCTGGAACACGCTGTCCCGTATCTCCTGCGGAGACTTCCGCGGATGCTCGTCCCAGTCGTTCGTGTCGATCTTGTTGCCGATAATTACATACCCCAGCCCCTGGATACGATCCACCGGCGCAGCCTGATCGTTCGTGTCCGGCTCCTGGTCAATCGAGTACGGCGGCCGGAAGTACAGGGGCTGCACGCCCAGCTTCGACGCAAACAACCGCTCCGTCAGGTTCAGTTGCAGATCCACCTGCCGGTTCGATATTTCGCTGATGTCCGGGTGCGTAAAGGTATGGTTCCCAATCTCGTGCCCTTCGCTGTACACCCGCTTCATCACGCCCACGTTCTCCTCGGCCTCTGCGCCGATCATGAAGAACGTCCCCGTCACCCCATACTTCTTCAACACGTCCAGAATCTTCGGCGTCCACTGCGGATCAGGACCATCGTCAAAGCTCAGTGCCACCTTCTTCGGCTGATACCCGTACTGCTCCACCGTGTACGACAGCGGATACGTGTCCATCGACTCATCCGTCACCGACCGATACTCCAGCGGCACCGCACCGTCATCGTCCATCGTCACTGTGCGACGTCCCGGCTGCGGCTTCCGCGTCACCCGCAGCACATCGCCTTCGCCTTCCGTGTCCACGTCGTACCCCGGCTCCACCTGCGCCAGGTCCTTCACCTGGTCCGCCTTCATCGGCGTATCCCATATCTTCCACAGCGAATCGTCTTCCGACCCCAGCCGCCACAGCGCAAATGTCTGTAGCCCCAGCGCCCGCGCCGCCCGCATCTCGTTCAGCACCGTCACCGCATCCAGAAACCAAACCTGGTGCCGCACATGTGCATCTTCGTCGTCATACGCAAAATGCGCATTCAGCGAGTCGCCATCCAACTCAATCTGAGAGTCTGAATCAGCCGCCGCCTGCCACGCCTCCTGCGTCGACAGGTTCTTCGAGTCCAGCACCTTCAACACCGCAGCCTTCTTCGGCGCCTTCTTTCCCTTCGCCACCGGCGGGGGCAGGGCAGTGGTCCAGTCGTACCCATAGCTGCCCAGCGAGCAGATCACCTTCTCCTTCGGAACCGTCTTCAACACATTCCGCAGGTTGTCGATAAACCAGTCCTGCGCCGCAATCGGCCCCGGCCCGCTGTCCGTCTGGTGCTGGTCGTAGTTCATCAGCAGCAGTCCGTCCGAGTGGTCAGAAATGGACTTCAAATCAAAATCGTCATCGCCCACCGGCGTATTCACATACAACCGCAGATTCCGCGGATGAAAATCGTTATACAGCGCCGTTATCAGTGCCAGGTATCCCGGCTGCGCATTCGTCGGAATCTCCTCAAAGTCCAGCGACAGCCCGTGATACGAAGGATTAGCCGCCAGAAACACATCCACCTGCTTCACGAAATTGGCCCGCGCATCCGCATCCTGCAGAAAATCGCCCACCGTAGGCAGAAACAGTCCCTTCACCGGGTCAAAGTTATTCACCAGCGGAAAGATTTCCGTATCTTCCCGGGCCGCCGCAATCACCCGCGCAACCTTGTTCTCCTGGTCCACGCGATGCACGCCCCCGCGGTCCACCACCGCAAACGGCCGATTGTCCACTGTGTACGCCGTCAGGCCGCCATCGCCGTTCACCACATGCAGCCACTCCGGAAACAGCAGGTCGATCTGCTTAATATGCTGCTTCAGCGAAGAGTAGCTCGCCGGGTCCCAATCCACGTAGTACGCCGCCCGCAACCCTTCACCCGAGTTCAGCGTCACTTCCGATGGCTTCAAGTCCGTCTTGCGGTGCGCCGACCGACGCAGCTTCTGCCCCGGCTTCAGCACCGGCACGGGAGGAGCCGCCAGCGCCCGGTAATTCCGCTTCGGCGTCTGCAGCAACAACTCCGGCAGCGGCTTCATTCGCATCAGCCCCACCACAAACACCACGCCCAGCACCAGACCAGCCAGTGCCAGTACATCGATTATTCGTCGCAGACGCTTCCAGCGCTTATTCTGCGGATCGTAAAAAACTGGCTTGTTCATCGGGGGTAAATGGCGATCCTGCGCATGTTCAACCTTTCAATCGTATGGTTCCTGCCCACTCCAGTCAACGCACCCTGCTCCTGCGGCCTTCCTTCACAGTATGATGCACCTACATGAATCGAAGACGATTGCATCTGAGCCTCTCCGTGGCCACCGCTCTCGCGGTCGGTCTCGCCCTGCGTCTCTGGTTCATCCTCCACGCCGCCCGCATCGCCGGCGACACCCTCGTCTACGGCGACATCGCCAAAAACTGGCTCCAGCACGGCATCTACGGCTTCACCCAGACCACCGGCCTCCCCCATCCCACCCTCATCCGACTCCCCGGATACCCGCTCTTCCTCGCCCTCTGCTTCACCCTCTTCGGCATCGAGCACTACACCGCCGTCATGCTCCTCCAGAGCATCATCGACCTCGTAACCTGCATCATCCTCAGCCGCCTCGCGCTGCACCTCTTCGGCCCCCGCACCGCCCTCATCACCCTCTGGCTCGCAG
>DAICZO010000196.1 GCA_027311125.1 Acidobacteriaceae bacterium | reverse complement strand
AAACGGATTGAAGCTCGTCGTATCGATTCCATGCGCCGCGTCGGAGTCCGTTGCATTCTCTGCCGCAATCGTGGAGATCTCCTCGCTCGGGCCAAAGTCAAACCCGAAGTTGAAACTCGTATCGAATGAAGTATCCAGCTCGACAACGCTTTCTGTAACCAAATCCGTAGCAAATTCCGCTGCATCTTCAGCAGCTTCGAACCCTGCCGGATCGAACGATGCATCGCTGCCTTCCACCTGCACATCCGCTGTCAGCTTCTCCGCAAACCCCGGCCCCAGCATCGCCCGCGCATCCAGGATCAGTCGCCGGAATCCCTCCAGCGCGCTCAACGCCCGCGCTGGCAGCAGCTTGTCTTCAATGGCCTTGCCGATCGCATCCCACGTGCTCATACCCGTACCCAGCGCCATCCGCTCCAACGTCTCCATCGTCGTCTTGCCGATACCGCGCGGCGGCGAGTTCACACTGCGCCCCAGTGCAATCGAGTCGTGTGGGTTCGACACCAGCTTCATGTAACTCAAAATGTCTTTTACTTCCGCACGGTCATAGAAGCTGAATCCCCCAACCATGTGGTACTGCACGCCATACCGTCGCAGCGCCTCTTCCACCAGGCGCGACTGCGAGTTCGTCCGGTACAGCACCGCACAGCGTGGCTGGTCTTCCTCCTGGCCCGCCGTCCGCAGATACTTCTGGATCCGGTCGGCAATAAACAGCGCCTCATTCTCGCCATCTGGAGCCTCATAGAAGCCAATCAGGCTGCCACCCTCGCGTGTCGTAAACAGGTTCTTGCCCTTGCGCTGCGTATTCTGCGCTACCACCGCGCTGGCGCCTTCCAGAATGATCTGCGTCGAGCGGTAGTTCTGCTCCAGCCGAATCGTCTTCGTCTCCGGAAAGTCTTTCTCGAAGTCCAGAATGTTCTTGATGTCCGCACCGCGCCAGCTGTAGATCGACTGGTCTTCATCGCCCACCACGCAGATGTTTCCGTGGTCGCCTGCCAGCAGCTTCATCAGCTCGTACTGCGGCCGGTTGGTGTCCTGATACTCATCGATCATCACGTACGGATACTTGCGGTTGTACCGCTCGCGAACATCGCTGTAGCCCTTCAGCAATCGCACCGTCTCCAGCAACAGATCGTCGAAGTCCAGAGCATTCGCCTTCATCAACTCCTTCCGATAGATCTCGAAGATGTGCGCAATCTTCTCCTCCATCGGATTCGTGCTCGCCAGAAAGTACTCCTGCGGATCGATCATGTGGTTCTTTGCCCAACTGATGCGGCCCAGTGCCACGCGCGGCTTCAGGCTCTTGTCATCGATCCCCAGGCGCTTCAGCGCAGCCTTCACCACCGCCTGCTGGTCGGTCTCGTCGTAGATGGCAAACGTCCGCGTCAGTCCCACGCCATTGGTGCGCATGGCCTCAATATCTCGCCGCAACACCCGTACGCAAAAGCTGTGGAACGTAGCCAGCGTAGGCTTCGCCAGGCTCGAATGTCCCAGAATCTTATCGACGCGCTCGGCCATCTCTTTCGCGGCTTTGTTAGTAAACGTCACTGCCAGAATCTGGTCTGCCGGTACCCCGCGCTCTTGAATCAGATACGCAATCCGATGCGTAATCACCCGTGTCTTGCCACTGCCCGCGCCAGCCAGCAGGAGCACGGGCCCGTCCACCGTCCGGATGCCATCCTGCTGCTGCGGATTCATGTTCTCTAAAAGTCGACTCAACGTCCCACACTCCACTTCCAGTTTAACGGAGCCGCATCGACATTCCTAATCGCTCCCCAACACGTCCCCGGAACCCGCGCTGCATCGCACCGGCGCCTGACTGATCCTCTCCTTCGCCTGCAACTTAATTCACAGCTTTTATTGAACTTCTTTTCCCGTCCTGCGTACCTCACTCTGCGTAACGAAACTTATCTGAACCATGGCAGATAAGTCTCCGCCGCACCTCAACAGGAGACGTGTCCCCATGAAGCTCACTATGCAATTAGTCCGTAGACCGTTCACCCTTGCCCTCGCTGCAGCCTGCATGCTCTCGTCCCAGGCCGTCTTCGCCACCCCGTTTCTGCATATCCCGGTTTATGCCTTTGCTAAACCCAGCATCGTTAAGCTCAACCTCCTCAACCGCACATCCACATCCTTGGAAGTTAAAGTCGGTGATGACATCATGACTATTGGGGCGGGAAAAACCATCTCAGTAAAGGTACCAGTGGGTACACGCATCCTCACCAATACCGCCACGTCAACCCACCCGGCTGGCGACCTGATCGTCGAGGTGGATCGTTCGCTTGATGGCGTCACCGTCGGCATCGGCTAGCACTTCGCTCGTCGCAGCGTACCGGCTTCCGCACTCGTGTGGAAGCCGTCGCATTCCGACGCTTACGCTGCTCGTCGACACGAATACTCGTCGTCACAAGCGCCACATCGTTCCTAGCCTTCTGGTGAAGAACCGCCTCGACGGGTATCTTGGAGAGATGTCGTCTGATCTCTCCACCCTTCGCACGCTCGCCGTCTTCTGCGCCTCCGCCAACGGCACGCATCCTGCCTATCTTGAAGCCGCGCAGGAGCTAGGCACCGCCCTCGCGACCCGCAACATCGGCCTGATCTATGGCGGAGCCAAAGTCGGACTCATGCAGGCCGTCGCCGAATCAGCCCTCCGCGCCGGTGGCCACGTCGTCGGCGTCATCCCGGAAGTCCTCGTCGATCTCGAAGTCGCCCACCACGGCATCTCCGAGCTTCACGTCGTCGATACCATGCACACCCGCAAAGCCCTCATGGGCCAGAAGTCCGATGCCTTCCTTATTTTGCCAGGAGGCTTCGGTACGCTCGAGGAGATGTTTGAAGTGCTCGCCTGGCAGACCCTCCGCCTGCACGACAAACCAGTCCTGTTGCTCAATATCAACGGCTTCTACGATCCGCTGATTGCCTTCCTCGATCACGCCGTCCGCGAAGGCATGTTGAAGCCGAAGAGCCGCGCTATCCTGCTCGTCGCCGATACAGTGGAAGACGCACTCAACCAGCTCTCAGCCCAGCCACACTAGCTCACGCGTGCCGCGCCGACTGTCCGGCTCTCCACGATTGCATCTGCGATCCCGTCCCACAGCGCCAGTCGCGCCAGCAGAGCACGCTCCGCTGCATCGCCTGCCTCCTGCCATTTGGTGTCGTCGTTGCCGCACAGCTCCGCGATCATCCGCATCGCCATCGGCCCATGCTCGTCGCCATCGACCTCAATGTGCCGGTCCAGATACCAGCGGAAGATCGACAACCGTCCCGACAACCGCTCATCCTGGTCACGGATAAACCCACGAAACATATCCGGAATCAGGTCTTCGCGGCCAAACGTAAACGCTGCCGCCGTCACATGCAGCTTCGCCTCGTCGATGCAGGCGAACGTGCTGCGCACAAACATCTGTGCCGCCCGCGTAGCTCCACTGCGTTCCAGCGCACGGCTCCACTCTGCCCCGCCGGCCAGCTCCCGCAGCAGGTTGTCGATCGCGAACGTATCCGCTCCACACTCCTGCATCGCTCGCCGGTACAGCTCAAAGTGGCTCATCGCCATGCCCTTGTACACGTCGCTCTCTTCGCCCAGCACAATCTCATTCACGAGTCGGCGACTCTCGGCCAGCCGGCTCGGCACCCACGGCACCTCCACACACGTCAGCCCCCGCTGCAGTGTCTTCAGCAGACTCATAAAGTCCCACACTGCAAACACGTGCGACTCCATGAATAACCGCAGATCGTCGACGGTCTCAAATGCGGCATACAGCCTGTGCTCCGCCAGACGTGCATACAGCGGACGCAGACCCTCCAGCAACTCCACTAACTCTTCTGAAATCCCAGTCTCCCGTGCTCCGTTCACTCCATCGATCCTTTCGCCAGACACGCATCGCAACGGCATACCCGTCGCAGATACTCCCACGAATAGATGCCCGCCTCATGCCCATCGTTCCACTTGAACTTCAGCGCATACTTGCCCACTGGCGTCACCTCAACAGGACGTGGCGGTGCTTCATACATCATCAAAAGCGTCTGCGCCTTCGGCTTGGGCTCACCCGGAATCCGTCCGCTCTTCTCGCGCTCATCATGGCAGGTCGCACACGGACACGCGTTGCGCAGCCATGCAAAATTCCACGCACTTGTATGGCCGTCCTTCCAGTCAATCTCCATCCCCGTGCCTTCGGTCTTCTTTACCCGAATCCTGGCGGGAGTCACGGCCTCCGTTGGCAGCTTGACTGCATCCTGCCCCGCATCCCGCGCTGCCTGTTCCGCACTGACAATTCGTATCCCCTCATGGCTCATCGTTTTCCTTGCTCCTTGCTATCCGACCGGTCAAATCGCAGCTTCAGAATCAGTATGCTCAGCGATAACACCAGTGTCACCGCATTGGCTACAGCCACTGGCCATGATCGCGACAGCAAACCATAGGTAAGCCACAGTACCGTTCCAGCCGAAAAAATCAAAAACATCCCCAGAGAAATATCGCGAGCAGACCGCAGTCGAACTACGCGAATCAACTGCGGCAGAAACGAGATCGTCGTCCCCGTTGCAGCGGCATACCCAATCAGATTGATCGTACCTGCCTGTATCATCCATTCCTCCAGAAGAAATACCCAGCCATCACCATGCCGGTCACCACCACAATGGTGCGCAACACCTCCGCGTTCATCCGCCGGGTGTACTGTGCTCCGATGTATCCGCCCAGCCCTGCAAATACCATCGAGATCAGGCAGTAGTGCCAGATAACTGCGCCGCCATGGATAAACGTAATCACGGCACATAGATTGGATGCGCCCGCCGCCGTTACCTTCAACGCATTCAGCTCGTGCATCTTCTCCACGCCCAGCAGCGCAAGCGCCGTCATAATCAGAAAGCCTGATCCCGCCCCAAAGTAGCCAATGTAAAAACACACCGGCAGCAGCGCCAGAAACAGCGTCGCTGGCCGTATCGGTATTGCTTCATGTGGGGCAGAGGAGCGTGCCTTCAGCCATCGCGACACCGGCGCGCTCACCCAGAAGAGCAGGGAAGCGACCAGCAGCAGCCACGGAATCATATGCAGAAACGTAACCTGCTTCGTGTGCAGCAGCACCACCGCGCCGCCTACGCCGCCCACCACGGCCGCAGCCAGTACCACCGGCAGCAGGTCCAGGCGCAAGTCCTTGCGCAGCGCCGCCATGCTCGTCACCTGACCCGGCCACAGCGCGACGGTATTGGTCGCGTTCGCCTCAATCGGTAACACCCCCATCGCCAGCAACGCCGGAAACGAAACGAACGAGCCCCCGCCCGCCATCGCATTCATTACCCCGGCAATCAACGATGCAACCACCAGCCAGATGTACTGCCAGTGCAAACCTAACCCATTCAGCATTCTCTAACTATTGTAGCGAGTGCCCTTTGCCGCCGTCCGATCACCGCGCGCACACCTAAGCTGGCATCTCGGGTGTGGCTGCAATCAACGCGCGCGTGTACTCCTCCTGCGGTGTCTCGCACACCTGCAGCACATCGCCCAACTCCACCAGTCGACCCCGCTGCATCACCGCAACGCGGTCGCACAGATACCGCACCAGCGGCATGGAGTGCGAGATGAACAGGTACGTCAGCCCATGCTCGCGTTGCAGATCCCGCAGCAGATTCACCACCTGCGCCCCCACGCTCACGTCCAGCGCGCTCACAGGCTCATCCAGCACCAGAAACTCCGGTCGCAGCGCCAGCGCCCTGGCGATGTTTACCCGCTGCCGCTGTCCACCGCTGAACTCGTGGGGATACCGCTCTAGTGCGCTGCCGTCCAATCCCACGGTGCGCAGCATCTCCTGCAGCCGTGCCGCCAACCCGCCCGCCGGGCGTTCGTCATGGATGGCAAACGGCTCCGCCAGAATCTCCCGCACCCGCATCTTCGGGTTCAGTGCCGCATACGGGTCTTGAAACACAATCTGCATCCGTCGTCGCAGCGCTCGCATCTCCCGCTAACTCGCCTGTAGCACCTCCACCCCGTCGTACCGCACCGTCCCCGCCGCAGGCTCCACCAGCCGCAGCAGCATCCGAGCCACGGTGCTCTTGCCGCTGCCCGACTCCCCCACCAGCCCCAGCGTCTCACCGCGCCGAATCTCCAGCGAAACATCGTCCACTACCCGCGAGATCCCACGCTCCGTCGCGTACTCCTTCACCAGCCCGCGCGCTTCCAGCAGCACTCCATCCTCCATCGGCATAAGCCGGATGGTAGCATCCGTAGTCGAGAGCTAACCAATGATCCTTACCAACAAAACTGCCCTCGTCACCGGAGCCAGCTCTGGCATCGGTCACGCCACCGCCCTCGAACTCGCCCGTCACGGCGCGGACCTCGTCGTCACCGCTCGCCGCGAAGACCGCCTCCGCGATCTCTGCGCCCAGATCCAAGCCTTCGGACGCAAAGCCGTCTTCCTCGCTGGCGACGCCGCACTCGAAGCCACCGCGCAGCAAGCCGTCGCGCTCGCCCTCAGCACCTTCGGCCACCTCGACATCCTCATCAACAACGCCGGCATCGGCAACTACAAGAACCTCGTCGACACCTCCGCCGCAGAGTACGACGCGCTCATCAACGCCAACCTGCGCTCCGGCTTTCTCTTCTCCCGTTACACCGCCCCCCACCTGATCGAGCAGCGCAGCGGCACCATCCTCTTCGTATCCTCCGTCGCCGGGTTGCAGGGCGCCGCCGGCGAGTCCGTCTACTGCGCCAGCAAATTCGCTCAGGTCGGCTTCAGCCAGGCCCTCGACGCCGAACTCCGCAAGTACAACATCAAGGTCGGCGTCATCTGCCCGGGAGGAGTCAAATCCGAGTTCGCCCTCGACCACGGCCGAACGGAAGAGTTCATCCGTAACTCCCGCATGATGGACCCCGCCGAAGTCGCCGCGGCCATCGTCTTCGCCTGCACCCAGCCCCCCAACGTACGTATCCCGCAGCTCACCGTTCGCCACATGGGCTAACGGCGCAGGGCGTAAACCCCCAGCAAACCCCTGCCAACAGGCGTGACATCGGTCACAGCCTCCCGCTCCCGCTGCGCCTACTGTAAGAGCTGGATGCTGGCAGTTTCCGGAATTTCTGCTCGCCCGTGCTGCCCTCCCCGGAGGAGCTATGAAACTTAGAATCACCATCGCCGCGCTCGCACTCGCAGCCCTGTTCTTCACCATAGGACACGTCACCGCTCAAAGCGAAAAGAAATTGAGCGACCAGACCATGCAGAACCTCTCTACCGCTATGCATGGCGAGGCCTTTGCTTACGCCAAGTACCAACTCTTCGCTGCCCATGCCCGCAAAGGTGGCAACGTCAAGCTGGCCAACATGCTCGACGCAACCGCCAAGACCGAACGCTTCGAACACTTTGCCGAAGAGGCCAAGCTCGCCGGTATCGTCGGTTCCGATGCCGACAATCTCAAGGACGCCATTCAGGGCGAGTCTTACGAAGCCACCACCATGTATCGCGAGTTCTCTGAGCAGGCCGAGAAGGCTGGCGACCATCAGGCCGCACTCCGCTTCGAAGAGATCCGCAAGGACGAGATGAAGCATCGCGATGCCTTCGCCGCCCAACTACAAGCACTCGAAACCAAGTAAGTCGCGGGCTGGCATGCTGCTCGCCACATCTGGCTGCATGCCGTTCCCGCTGCAGGGAGTCACTATGACGTCATGGTGGAATCGCATCGTCCTTGGGCTGCTCGTGCTGTTTGCCCTCAGCCAGTTCCTTCGTCCCTCGCGCGTCAACCCGCCGGTAGTCGCAGCCCACACCATCGAGGCCAATCTGGCCGTCCCTCCCGAGGTCGCTGCCACACTCCAGCGGTCGTGCAACGACTGCCACTCGCACCAGAGCGTCTGGCCCTGGTACAGCAACGTCGCCCCCGTCTCGTGGCTGCTCGCCTACGACGTCCGTCACGGACGCGCCGCCCTCAACCTCTCCGAGTGGTCAGCCTATCCCGCCTCGGAGCAGAAAGATCTCCTCACCGAAATCTGTACCGAGGTCTCCGACAGCGACATGCCCGGCATTCCCTACGTCTGGATTCATCCGCAGACCAAGCTCAGCGATGCGGAGATGAAGTCTGTCTGTCGTTGGACGGCCGCTGCCTCCCAAGCGAAGCAGCCCACCAGCCAGCAGCCGGCGACGACAGAGCAGCACGCCCCCGATACGGACTGAGCATCTCCCTGCGCGTCGCCTGCTCCAGTAGTTAGTCCAGCTTCGGGTGCAGCCGATGGAACCCCGTCGCCTGCTGGTAAGCCCGCGCAAACGCAGCCAGCCGAGCATCGGAGTACAGCTTGCCCAGAAACGTCAGCGACACCGGTGTTCCCGGTCCACCCACGTTCTCCAGCGCGCCATCCTCCGGGTGCAACGACGGCGGAGCATCTCCGCCACGCACGCCGTTCGGCAGAATCACCGCCGGATGCCCCGTCAGGTTCGTCGCCGTCAACTGCACTCCGTTCGATGGCGTCACAATCACATCCACTTCCGCAAACACCTTCGCCATCTCCGCAATCGCCAGCGTCCGTGCCCGCATCGCCTGCACGTAGTCCACGGCAGAGTAGAACCGCGCCACCCGGAAGCTGTTCGGCCAGTCGAACGGCATCTGTCCCGTCAGCAGCTTGTCCCGCCCACTGCGCGTCAGGTCGTCAAACGCCGCCGCTGCCTCCGCCTCCAGCACGGGCACAATGTCGCCAAACGGAAACTTTGGTATCTCCACCGGTATCAGCGTCACGCCCATGGTCTTCAGTGCATCCAGCGCCGCAGTCGCATACTTCAGGTCGTACAGTCGCTGCGCATAGCCCGCCCTGGCCTCATCGCTCGCATCCTTCTTCAGCTCCGGAGCCTTGAATGCACTCGCGATGTACCCCACGCGCAACGTCTTCCAGTCGAACCCGGCATCCCAGTTGAACGCCGCATGCTGCACCGAGAGATCCTGTCCATCCGGCCCGTAGATCGCCGCCAGCACCAGCGCACAATCCTCCACCGCCCGGCAGATCGGCCCAATCTTATCCATCGACCAGCTCAGTGCCATCGCGCCCGTCCGCGGTACAAACCCATACGTCGGTCGCAGCCCCGTCGCACCGCAGCGCGTACTCGGCGAGGCGATCGAACCCAGCGTCTCCGTCCCAATCGCAAACCCCACACACCCCGCCGCCGCCGCACTCGCGCTGCCTGCTGACGAGCCGCTCGACCCCTGCTTGCTGTTCCACGGATTCCGCGTCCGCGCACCAAACCACAGGTCGCCCTGCGCCAGCGCGCCCATCGTCAGCTTGGCCACCAGCACCGCACCGGCGGCATCCAGTCGCTTCACCACCTCGGCGTCGTAGTCAAAGCGCTGCTGCTCAAACCCGCCTGCACCCCACGTCGTGCGGTATCCCTTCACTGCCAGCAGGGCCTTCGCCCCCCACGGAATCCCATGCAGCGGCCCGCGATACTTGCCCGAGGCAATCTCCGCATCCGCCGCCGCCGCACTCGCCAGTGCGCGCTCCTCCGTCAGCGTAATCACAAAGTGCAGCTTCGGATCGTACTTCTTCAGCCGCGCCAGGTACATCTTCGTCAGTGCCACCGAAGTCACCTTGCGCGTCTTCACCAACTCAGCTAACTCCCGCACCGTAGCAAATGCCAGCGCATCCGACTCGCCCGCCAGCCCCGCCGCCACGCTCCCCGCC
>DAICZO010000193.1 GCA_027311125.1 Acidobacteriaceae bacterium | reverse complement strand
CCACCGACAACTTCGAGACCCGTTACCTCCTCAACGACTATGCGGTCCAGCAGGCCAAACCGTGGATCTACGCCGCAGCCGTCTGCGCCTACGCGGCCTCCATGAACATCCTTCCCAAACCGTTTTCAAGCAACTCCCCAGAAACATATCCGTCATTCGCCCCTTCCGCTTGCCTGGCCTGCATCTTCCCCAAGCCCCCTTCCGGACCGGTCGAAACCTGCGACACTGCAGGCATCCTCTCGACTGCCGTCAATCTGGCTGCCTCCATCCAGGTCACTGAAGCCCTCAAGTTCCTCACTGGCCAGCCGCACAGGATGCGCCGCACCCTGCTCTCCTTCGATCTGTGGACCAGCGAGGCAAACGGCAGCCTTAACCGCTCCGAAATCAACACGTCCAGCCCCAATCCCAACTGCTCCGTATGTGGCCAACGACTCTTCACTCACCTCGCCGGAGAGGGCCGTCCCCACATCACCCTCTGTGGACGAAACTCCGTCCAGATTCACGAGCACCATCGCCCTGTCGACTTTGCGGCCATGCGCGACCGCCTCGCTCCCCACGGAACCGTCCGCTTTAATGACCTCCTGCTACGCTTCGACCGCCCGCCCCACACTATCTCCCTCTTCCGCGACGGTCGCGCGATCATCCAGGGCACCACTGACACCACCCTCGCCCGCTCCCTCTACGCCCGTTTCATCGGCTCCTAACCATGCCACAACTTTATATCTCCATAAAATTTCAACCTCAGGCAACCTCGTACTCAAATTTGGCCTCGTACTGACTTGTGCGTGAAATCTGCCGCTATCTGCGATAACCTCCAACCAGACAAGTAAAGGCGACGAATCAACCTAATGACCTCGGAATCGAATCCCATGGCCCTCCAGGCCGTCCCCATTGCTCCATCCGGGCCAGCTCCCAGCCTCTTTAAGCGCAATCCGCCCATCGCTGGCGAAGCAGAGGCGATCGAGAGCGCCAAAGCTGGTGACGCCGAAGCCTTCTCCAAGCTCTACGCCCTTCACAAGCGCCGCGTTTATACACTGTGCTTGCGCATGTTAGGCAATGTCTCCGAAGCCGAAGACATGACCCAGGAGGCCTTCCTCCATCTCTTCCGCAAGATCGGCAGCTTCCGCGGAGAGTCGGCCTTCTCCACCTGGCTCCACCGCCTCACGGTCAATCTCGTCCTCATGCAACTCCGCAAAAAGGGCCTTCAACTTGTCTCCCTCGAAGAGACCATCAGCCCCTCCGACGAGGACTCCCCCAAGCGCGACTTCGGCAGCCGAGACCCACAACTCGCCGGCTCCGTCGACCGCGTCACTCTCGAGCGGGCCGTCGCAGCACTCCCCCCCGGATATCGTATGGTCTTCGTCCTTCACGACGTAGAAGGCTATGAACATAACGAGATCGCAACCATGCTCGAGTGCTCCACCGGCAACAGCAAATCTCAACTGCACAAAGCACGACTCAAGCTCCGCGAACTGCTCCGTCAAAACGGCCAGTCCACCCAGCCAGCCGTTCTCAAGGAGGCGGCGCAATGACCCAGAACGAACAGAATCACTCCGCACACATCTCCTGCGCTGACTTTCAAGAGCGCCTGCCCGACCTCTTCGCCTCTGGTTCAAACGGTGTCCCAGACGATCCCACCCTCCAGCAGCACCTCGACACCTGCGAAAACTGTGCCACGCTCGTGCGCGACCTCCAGTACATTGCCGACCAGGCTCGCATGTTGCTGGAGCCAGCCGAAGAAGAACCCAGCCCAGGAGTCTGGGCCAACATCCAGAGCAAGCTCAGTGCAGAACTCGCTACGCCCGAATTTCCACTCACCCCCAAACTCCAGACAGATTAGCGACGACCAGAAAATCCTTGCATCCATCGACCAGTTCCGTGTAGTCTTCTCACAGAATGATGCATAACTTCCAGCACGCGAGCTTTACCCTCTGCTATTGGCGCCTCCGTGGCCCGGTGGAGCACTCGCATGCATCTCTGAGATAAACCAAGCAACTCAGAATCTTCGAACCTCCCGAGCCGCGACCCCCACAAAGGTCGCGGCTTTCGTTTGTGTACCACCCAGAATTGGCACCCGGCACCCGCACTACGGCACTACATTTAAAAGGAGAACGTCATGACATCCAGCCACTCCAACGCCGAAGCACTCGCAGAGACGACCTCCCCACGCACCGCTACTCTGCCGCCGCACCTCAAACGCATCGTCCTGACCGGATTCATGGGCGCTGGAA
The DNA here is from genome assembly GCA_027311125.1 of Acidobacteriaceae bacterium. Classification (GTDB taxonomy): domain Bacteria; phylum Acidobacteriota; class Terriglobia; order Terriglobales; family Acidobacteriaceae; genus Edaphobacter. The sequence continues at coordinate 293 of DAICZO010000193.1, read as the reverse complement.
AATCGACCGTCGGACGTCTCCTCGCGGAGCAACTCGGCTGGAACTTCCTCGATCTCGACGCCCATCTCGAACAGCGAGCCGGAGCGACCATCCCCGAAATCTTCGCCCTCCATGGCGAACCCCGCTTCCGCCGCCTCGAATCCACCGCCCTTGCCTCAGCCCTCAGCCACCACCACACCGTTATCGCCCTCGGCGGCGGAACCCCCGAGAGCCTCACCAACCGGCTTCTTCTCGAACAGACCCCCGGCACCTTCACCGTCTTCCTCGATGCCCCCTTCCCCACCCTCTACGAT
>DAICZO010000190.1 GCA_027311125.1 Acidobacteriaceae bacterium | reverse complement strand
ATCGTTACGCGTGGCTGATAATATCTAGTCAAGGTAATTACTGAACTCAATCATTCATTCTATTCAACTGTAAATGATCACCAAGGAGATTTCCATGGCGAAGCAGATGACCTGTGCCCTAACGATTGCAGCGGCAGTTCTGGCAATTACCACCAGCGGCGTGGCCGCAGTCATGCCCGTTCCCGCAACCACCCAACTCGCTGCGGCTACCGCAGAGCTCAATCGCAACCTCGATGCCAAGTCGCTCAAGGCAGGCGATCTCATTACAGCTAGACTCACCCGGAGTGTTCACCTCGACAGCGGTGTTCAACTCCAGCGCAACACCCAACTGCTCGGACACGTTGACCGCGTAGCTGGCTCCTCCGAACTCGTACTTACCTTCGACAAGGCGCAACTCAAGGACGGCAAGCTCATTCCAGTCAAGGCAACGCTGGTTGGCTTCTCGCCCATGGGCATCGTCGATTATCTCCCCCTACAGATCACCGCCGAGTCGACGGTTGAGCAGCGTCCCGGCATCATCCCCGTCAGCCTGTACTCCGCCGTACAGAGTGAAGTATCCGGTACGCTCACCACTGCCAAGGCCGATCTGCGGCTCAGCCAGGGCACGCAGCTCTACCTGGCCGTTGCTCCTCGCCCCGAGGTTGCCTCTGCTGCAAACGGCAACTAACACGCATCGCGCGCGTCCTCCCCATGCCGTAAGCCTGCATCACGTCGCAGGCTTGCGGCTTTTTTCATGCCGACTGCGACAGGGCAACACTCGAACCATATTTGGTACAGGATATCCACTGGTATTTCGTTGCCTTCGCTACATCGCTCTTGATTGACGCGGGTTTGCGCCGCATACTCCAAAGTAGAGTTGCTGGACGGTAGCTACCGAGAACCCCGCGTGAACCGCTATAGCCGTCAGGATGTAATCCGGATACTGCACTTGCACCCACGCCAGATGGCCGCATGGGAGCGAGCAGGACTCATCACCTCCAGTCAGCAATACTCCTTCGAACAACTAGGTCAGCTGCGTACGCTACGGGATCTCCGCGCCACCCGCATCTCTGCCAAAAGCATCCGTGCCTCGCTCGATGCCATGCAGCGAGTCTCGGGCATGAGCAATCCATTGCTCGAGGCCACAGCCGTTCGCCGCGGATCGCGACTAGCCTTCCGGCATGGCGGAGCCTTGATGGACCCGCTCACGCAGCAGTTGGCCTTTGACTTTGACTTAGGGACACCGCAGCAACTGCGCGTCGTCGGCTCCGACGGTGGCTCTCCACTCCGCCAGGCCACTGCAGTTCAGGAGATGTTTGCCCGCGCCGTACAACTGGAGGAGAATCCCGCAACCATCCCGCAGGCAATGGACCTCTACCGCACCATCCTCGAGATCCGCCCCGAACACGCGCCTACCCTCATCAACCTCGGCACCATCGAGTACAACCAGCGACACTACCAGCTCGCCGAGAACCTCTATCGCCGGGCTACCCTCGCCGATCCCGACTACGCACTGGCCTTCTTCGATCTGGGCAATGTGCTGGACGAGATGCAGCAGTTGGACGAAGCCACGGCAGCCTACCAGCGTGCGGTAGCGCTGGTGCCCCAGTACGCCGACGCCCACTACAACCTGGCCCTCGCGTACGAGCGCCAGGGACACAAGCGCCGCGCGCTCCGCCACTGGATGACCTATGTACGGCTCGATCCCGTCGGCCCCTGGGCAAACCATGCTCAGGCACAGGCCCGACGCATCCTCAAGGGCGAAAAACTCGCCATCGTCAGCCGTCGAGGGCGTCAGGTATCCCTCGCGGGCTAGGCCACTCTCGCTGCAACGACGTACCATCTCCCCCACCCGTTTCATCGCATCAATGAACCACTGTTCATTCCTCTTCCGGCAGTGCTAGACTCACTGTTTCGTGGTGAAAACTACGTCTTGAGGTGATGGATGACGCAGCACATCGGGCCAATGGCTCTTACCAGTTTGGGCGAAGACGAACAGATGTTTCGGGATACGGTGCGACAGTTTGCGACAGAGCAGATCGCCCCGCTGGTCCGCAGCATGGACGATGCCCAGCAGATGGAGCCCCGGCTCATTCAGCAGTTGTTCAAGCTCGGCCTGATGGGCATCGAGATCCCCGAGCAGTATGGTGGCGCAGGCGGAACCTTCTTTGAAGCTATCCTTGCCGTCGAAGAGATCTCCGCCGTAGACCCCGCCGTCGGTGTGCTGGTCGATGTACACAACACCCTTTGCATCAACGCCCTCGTTCGCTGGGCCACGGAGGAGCAGAAGCAGAAGTATCTGACCAGGCTGGCCAAGGACACCATCGGTGCCTACGCGCTCAGCGAAGCGTCCTCCGGCTCCGACGCCTTTGCCCTCCAGACGCGTGCCACCCGCCGCGGCGACGATTACGTCCTGAATGGACACAAACTCTGGATCACCAATGCCAAGGAGGCTGGCCTCTTCATCGTCTTCGCTACCCTCGATCCCACCCTGGGCTACAAGGGCATCACTGCCTTCCTGGTGGAAAAAGGTACGCCCGGCTTTACCCTCGGCAAGAAGGAAGACAAACTCGGTATCCGCGCCTCCAGCACCTGCGAACTCATCTTTACCGATTGCGTCATCCCCGCCGCGCAGGTTCTGGGAGAGCCTGGCAAAGGCTACAAGATCGCCATCGAGACATTGAACGAGGGCCGCATCGGCATCGGCTCACAGATGCTTGGCCTTGCCGCCGGTGCCTGGGGCCACGCAGCCCGCTGGGCCAAGGAGCGCAAGCAATTCGGCAAACCCATCGTGGAGTTTCAGGCCATGCAATTCCAACTCGCAGAGATGGCCACGGAGATCGAGGCCGCCCGGTTGATGGTCTACAACGCAGCCCGGCTCAAGGATGCCGGACACGAATTCCTCAAAGAAGCAGCCATGGCCAAGTACTTCACCTCGCAGGTCGCAGAGAAGGTCGCCAGCCTCGCCGTTGAGGTCTTCGGCGGTTCCGGATTCGTCAAGGACTACCCAGTGGAGAAGTACTACCGCGACGCCAAGATCGGCAAAATCTACGAGGGCACCAGCTTCATGCAGTTGGCTACCATCGCGAAACTGGTCCTGGCCAAGCTCTAAATCTCACGCCGATGCTCCAGCGTGTAAGTCCTGCGCACTCGCAGGACTTACACTGGATATGACGCATCACGCATGGCAACTTCTTCCAACAATACGCACCCTCGCGCACCGCTCCCATTTCTAGGCCTGGCCTGCGCGGTCGGTGTCTCGACCATGTACTACAACCAGCCTCTGCTGCTGGAGATGTCACGCACCTACGGGGCCTCAGTTGGTCGAACCGGTTTTGTCGCCGTCGCCACCCAGATCGGTTACGCCGTCGGAATGCTCCTGTTCGTCCCGCTGGGCGACGTACTGGAGCGACGTGCCCTCATCATGCGGATGTTCGGCGGGGTTGCTGTAGCCCTCCTTCTGGTCGCGATGGCTCCCACCCTGAATCTGCTGATCGTCGCCAGCGTGCTCATCGGGCTGCTGGCTTCGGTCACGCACATTGTTCTGCCCATCGCGCCCGACCTCGTCCCCAACGAAGAACGTGGCCGCGCCATCGGCATCGTCATGACTGGCTTGCTGCTTGGCATTCTGCTCGCCCGCACCTTCGCGGGCTGGGTCAGCAACATCCATGGCTGGCGGTATGTCTTTGTGGTCGCCGCAGTCATCAACGCATCCTTCGTTCCGCTCTTCTGGCGGGTGATGCCCAAGCTGCCACCGCGGCAGAATCTGCTCTACCGCGATGCCATGGCCTCGCTCTGGACCCTGCTTCGCACCCAGCCTCTGTTGCGCGAAAGCTGTGTCCTCGGCGCCTTGGTCTTCGCGGCGTTCAGTTGTTTCTGGACGACGCTGGCCTTCCTCCTCAACAGCCACTACGGCCTCGGAGCCGGAGTCGCAGGCACCTTCGGCATAGTCGGAGCCGCCGGAGCCCTTGCCGCTCCCATCGCCGGACGATTTGCCGACACCAAAGGCTCTCGCTGGGTCGTCGCCGCAGGCATGAGCATCCTCGCGGCCTCCTACGTCCTTCTCTGGGGCGCGGAACGTCTGCACCTCTCCACCGCACTCCACATCGCAGCGCTCTTTGTCGGGGTCGTCATCCTCGATATTGGTGCTCAAATGACCCAGGTCGCCAACCAGACCCGTATCTTCGGTTTGGTGCCCTCCGCACGCAGCCGGGTCAACACCGTGTATATGACCATCTACTTCACCGGCGCTGCCATCGGCTCAGCCCTGGCCACGGTCGTATGGGTCCACTCGAAGTGGAATGGCGTCTGCACACTTGCCCTGGCCTTCGTCGCCCTGGCATTTCTGCGCCACGCCACCGGCTGTCGCGATGGCCTCTGCTGACGCGACCGCGGTCTCGCCGCCGGTGGCACCAAGGCCCATCGACGCCGCGCTCGTCGCATCCATCACCGGAGCCAAGCCCGAGGTCTCCGGCGCGGTCGTGAAGGTCTCGTTCCCGCGCACCGACGTTCCGGTGGAGGTGGACGGCTGGGCGAACGCGCCGCCCTTCATGG
>DAICZO010000189.1 GCA_027311125.1 Acidobacteriaceae bacterium | reverse complement strand
CTCCTCTGGCATCGGCCAATCCATCGCCATTCGCCTCGCCTCCGAGGGAGCCTCCGTCGTTATCGACTACGTTGGCCAGCCCGACGGAGCCAACGACACCCTCGCCAAGATCCAATCCACCGGCGGCAAAGCGATCACCATCCAGGCCAACGTCTCCAGCATCGCTGAAACTCAATCCCTCATCGACCAGACCTACACCAAACTCGGCCGCTGCGACATCCTCGTCAACAACGCAGGTATCGAGAAGGAAGCCGCCTTCTGGGATGTCACCGAAGCCGAATACGACGCCGTCCTCGGCGTCAATCTCAAGGGAGCCTTCTTCCTCGCCCAGGCCTTCGTCCGCCGCCTCCGCGACGCCAAACTCCCCGGTCGCATCCTCAACATCTCCTCCGTCCACGAAGACATGGTCTTCCCCAACTTCTCCACCTACTGCGCCTCCAAGGGCGGCATGCGCATGCTCATGCGCGACCTCGCCGTCGAACTCGGCCCCCTCGGCATCACCGTCAACAACATCGCCCCCGGCGCTATCAACACTCCCATCAACACCGCTCTGCTCGCCAACAAGCCCAAGCTCAACGCCCTCCTCGCCAACATCCCCCTCGGTCGCCTCGGCACCCCCGAAGAAGTCGCCTCCCTCGCCGCCTTCCTCGCCTCCGACGAAGCCGCCTACATCACCGGCTCCACCTACGCCATCGACGGAGGCCTCCTCCGCAACTACCACGAGCAGTAAAGTCGCACCCACAAGTAAAATAAATCCATGGAATTAACTGTCTACTCCGCCTCCTGGTGCCGCGACTGCCGCGAGGCCAAGCGCTTCCTCGATAAGCACCACATCCCCTACACCGAAATCGACATCGAGACCACCCCCGGAGCCGCCCACGCCGTCGAGTCCAACGTCGGCAAACGCGCCATCCCCCAGTTCGTCCTCGACGGCAAATGGATCCAGCCCTACAAGCCCGGCCGCGGCTTCCTCCATGCCGAAATGTCCGAACTCTTCGGTGTCCCTAACTCCTAAGCCTGACTCTCGCACCTCCGCACCGAAGGATGGAAAAATGATCGCTCGCTACACCCGCCCCGCCATGGGCAAAATCTGGTCCGACGAAAACAAATACCGCTGCTGGCTCACCGTCGAAACCGCCGCCTCCCAGGCCCTCGCCAGCTTCGGCCTCGTGCCCCAGTCCGCAGCCAACATCATCCGCGACAAGGGCAACTTCACCGTAGACCGCATCAACGAGATTGAAGCCGAAGTCCGCCACGACGTCATCGCCTTCACCACCACCGTCGCCGAGCACATCAACGACACCGAAGCCTCCCGTTGGCTCCACTACGGCCTCACCAGCACCGATGTCGTCGACACCGCCCAGTCCCTCCAGCTCCTCGAAGCCTCCGCCATCATCCGCGCCGGTATAGTCGCCCTCTCCGAGACCCTCAAGCGCCGCGCCCTCGAGTTCAAGCACACTCCCATCATCGGCCGCACCCACGGCGTCCATGCTGAACCCACCACCTTCGGCCTCAAGCTACTCCTCTGGTACTCCGAGATGCAGCGCAACCTCGCCCGCTTCGACGCCGCCGCAGAAGACCTCCGCGTCGGCAAGCTCTCCGGAGCCGTCGGCACCTTCGGCCATCTCAAGCCCGAACACGAAGAAGCAATTTGTAACGCATTAGGTCTCAAACCCGTGGCCGTCGCCACTCAGGTCGTCCAGCGCGATCGCCACGCCGCCTACGTCTCCGCTCTCGCCATCCTCTGCTCCACCCTCGACAAGATGGCCACCGAAGTCCGCCACCTGCAGCGCACCGAAGTCCGCGAAGCCGAAGAGTTCTTCTCCGAAAAGCAGAAGGGCTCCAGCGCCATGCCCCACAAGCGCAACCCCATCACCTCCGAACAAATCAGTGGCCTCGCCCGCGTCGTCCGCGCCAACGCCCAGACTGCCTTCGAAAACATCGCTCTCTGGCACGAGCGCGACATCTCCCACTCCTCCGCCGAGCGTGTCATCCTCCCCGACTCCACCATCTTGGCTGATTATCTTCTGGCGAAAACGAGCAACCTCATCGACAAACTCCTCGTCTATCCCGCCCGTATGTTGAAGAACCTCGAATCCACCGGCGGTCTCATCTTCTCCGGCCAACTCCTCCTCGACCTCGCCGAATCCGGCATGTCCCGCGAAGACGCTTACCGCCTCGTCCAATCCCACGCCATGAACTCCTGGAAGAACGAACTTGTCTTCCGCGACGAAGTAGCCAAGGTGCCCGAAATCACCGCCCGCCTCTCTCCAGAAAAGCTGGCCCATGCCTTCGACTATCACCGCCAGCTAGCCAACGTAGACGCCATCTTCGCCCGCGTCCTCAACTCCTGATCTCTCCCAAACCATCGGCTGCCCCGCGCTCATGACAGCTTTTCTGTCGCGACTGCGGGGCGTCGCCTGATGCGTTCCCCCCGGACGCAGCCGCTCTCTACCAAATACTTCCCTCTCGTTGCCCTCAGCCAAGCCATTTGCTGCATCTTACGAAGTGCACGCTCACACTCAGTAGGCTCAAGCACTTCAGATCAGACAAGAGGGTAGATGACAGGTCTCACGTATCGCACCACTACAGCTCTCTTATTCGTCATTTGCACCATTCCCGCTCTGGCACAGACCGTCGCCAACAATAAGGACCTCCCCGACGCCCCCGGCTTCGCCATACAGACTGCACCCTCCACCCCCTCGCCAGAGTCAGCGCAGGATGCAACCCGAGACACCGCCCAGATCAACGGCGTGGTTCTCGACGTGCAAGCCAACCCTGTACCCAACGCCAACGTCATCTTGGCCCAGCCCGGCAAGCTTGCCGAAAGAACCACCGTCGCAGCCCAGGATGGCACCTTCACCTTCGCCTCACTCCCTGCCGGCACCTTTCGGCTCGTCATCACCGCGCCCGGTCTCGGAGCCTACACCTCCGACGAGTTTCTGGTTAAACCCGGTCAAACCGTCACCGCGCCAAAGATCGCTCTCAACATAGCCACCACAGCCTCCGTCTCCGTCTTTGCAACCGACACCGAGATTGCAACCGCCCAGATTCAGGAGCAGGAAAAGCAGCGCGTCTTCGGTGTCTTCCAGAACTTCTACACCAGCTACATCTGGAAAGCTGCACCCATGTCCGCCAGGCAAAAGTACAAGCTGGCCTTCCGCACCCTCGCGGATCCCACTTCGTTCCTGATCCTCGCCGGAATCGCAGGAGCCGAACAGTACAACGGCACCTATCCCGACTACGGCCCCGGAATCGAAGGCTACGGCAAGCGTTACGGCGCAGCCTTTGCCGACTCCCTCACAGGTCGCATCATCGGCAGCGCGGTCCTGCCATCCCTGCTCCATCAGGACCCCCGCTACTTCTATCAGGGCTCCGGCGGAGTCCGTTCACGCGCCTGGCATGCCGTAATCTCCACCGTGGTCACCCGTGCCGACAACGGAAAATCCCAACCCAACTACTCCCACATCCTTGGCAATCTCGCGGCCGGTGCCATCGCCAACACCTATCATCCCCCAGCCAGTCGAGGAGTCGGTCTCACCTTTGAGACACTCGGCATCAACACCGGCGCAAACGCCATCGGAAACCTCGTCCGCGAATTCGTCCTGCGCAAACTCGAGCCATCCGTCCCGAGCTTCGCTAAAGGTAAATAGGCTGCACTCACCACTCTCCATCCTGCGACCACCGCATTGTCGCTAAGATGAAGAGTGAGCAGCAGCCAATCGCAATGTCGCAACCACTCATCCAAATCGTAGATGCCGCCCTGGCCTCCTCGGTCGCTCGCAGTGGCTCTCATCTCGCCTGCAAGCCGGGCTGCTACCAATGCTGCATCGGCGTCTTCCCTATCCCTCACGAAGACGCCGCCCGCCTCCGCGAAGGCCTCTCACTCCTCCAGCAAACTAACCCTGAAAAAGCCACCAGCATCCACACCCGTGTCCAGCAGTCTCTCGCGCGCCTCGACCCATGGTTTCCGGGCGACCGCGCCACCGGCATCCTGTCCGAGGACTACGAAGCCGCCATCCTCTTCGAAGAGTTCGCCAACGACGAGCCCTGCCCCGTCCTCGACCCCGCCACCGGCACCTGCGACCTCTACGCCTCCCGCCCCATCCTCTGTCGCACCTTCGGTCCTCCCATGCGCACCCCCGGCGACGACAGAGAAACCAACCTCGCCACCTGCGAACTCTGCTATATCCACGCCAGCACAGACGAGATCGCGGCCTGCGAACTCGACTCCACCATCCCCGCTCTCGAAGCCGCCAGCAACCAGGCCTTCAACGCCGCACACCACCTCCAAGGTGAAACCCTCATCGCGTACGCCCTCCGTAATGCCTGAGCTTCATCCCACCAAAACAATCCCAGCCCACACCTGCCAACTCCAACCCCATCGGCGATAATCATCACTGTGAGCGAATCCCACACCATCACCCTCGCTGTCACCGGAGCCAGCGGCAGCATCTACGCCGCCGAGATGCTCCGTGCCCTCGTCGCCGACACGCGCGTCGCCAAAATCAACTTCGTCGCCTCCGACAGTGCTCTCCGTGTCTTCGCGGAAGAGATGCAACTCAGCGGCCGCAACGATCTCGTCGAAAAGCTGCTCGGCAGGCCCTCTACCAAAGTCCACCAGCACGCCGACACTAACATCGGCGCCAACATAGCCAGCGGCAGCTACCCCACCCACTGCATGATCGTCCTGCCCTGCTCCATGGGAACCCTCGCCGGCATCGCCAACGGCATCGCCTCCAACCTCATCCAACGCGCTGCCGATGTCTGCCTCAAAGAGCGTCGTCCCCTCATCCTCTGCGTCCGCGAAACCCCCTTCAACCGCATCCACCTACGCAATATGACCCTGGCCGCCGATGCCGGTGCCACCATCTTCCCCGCAATCCCCACCCTCTACAACCACCCGCAGTCCACGGCGGACATGGCCCGCAACTTCGTCCACCGCGTCCTTGCCAACATCGGCCTGCCCCAACCCGGTGCCTACCAGTGGCAGCCGGACTGAGCATCGCCAGCACCCACGCACCCTCTACTTCGCAGCAGCAAAGCTATACCGCCCGCCCGACATCGCAGGCTCGGCCTTCATAAACTCAACCGTCGCTTTCAACACCCTCTGCGAGCACTCTGCCGGAGCCAGATGGCCGCACCCTTCCATCACATCCAGCACCGCTCC
>DAICZO010000185.1 GCA_027311125.1 Acidobacteriaceae bacterium | reverse complement strand
GGAGACCTTTGCCGACCAGCACGCAAAGGTAGTGTTTCTGGATATTCAGGACGCTGCAGCAGACCAACTCATCCAAAAGATTGTCGCGGCTGGTCAAAGTCCTCCAGCCTACTTCCACTGCGACCTGACTGACATTGCCGCGCTGCAGTCGACTGTCGCGAGCATCCTGGAGCGGTTTTCGACGGTCGACGTTCTCATCAACAACGCCGGCAACGATACTCGCCACAGCCTCAGCGAAGTTACATCCTCCTTCTGGGATCAGGCTATTGCCTTGAACCTGAAACATCAGTTCTTCATGGCTCAGGCCGTCATCCCGGCAATGCAACGCGCTGGACGCGGGTCGATCCTGAATCTCAGTTCCATCAGTTGGCTGATACCGTCTATCCACCTGCCGGTCTATGTCACTGCCAAGGCAGCCATCGTCGGCATGACTCGTACACTCGCTCACGAACTGGGGGCTCACAATATTCGGGTCAACGCAATTCTGCCCGGAGCCATTCTTACCGAACGCCAGAAGCAACTCTGGTTCACCCCGGAGTATCAGGCGGAGATCCTTGAACGTCAGGCGCTGAAGCGCATGATTCTGCCGGAAGAAGTAGCCCGCCTCGCACTCTTTCTGGCCTCCGACGACAGCGCCGCCATCACCAACCAGAGTTACGTGATTGACGGGGGATGGATCTAGTTCAACGTCGCACGCTCCTCGCGCCCCTGTGCGAATAGTGGACACCTCAGCATCCTCCGTGACCGGACTCCGAACTAGAGCAGCCTCAGACGCGCAAGCAGATCGAGACAGTGAAATCAGCACTTTTAGCGACCTGAAGGCGTTGCCAGCCGGGGCAGCCGGCGGTTTAGGTTGCGCCAGAACACAGCCAATCGCTATGAGATTGTGTTATTGTTTCGCCCTGTGAAGCTTGAAGGTTTCACCACGGGGGAGCAAACGTTATGGCGACAGAAGACGTCGCGCTGGCAGCCAGTGCAGAACAAGGCATCCTGAGCAAGCCGGACACGCACCAGCAGTCTCCAAGATCCACCATCGTCAATGACTTCAGCATCCAGATTGCAACGGTCAACGGATCAGGATCGCAATCAGCCAACTCAGTTCTACTTCGCTCCATCTTCCGGATGGGTATTCCCGTCAGCGGCAAGAACCTGTTCCCTTCCAACATCGCAGGCCTGCCTACCTGGTACACCATTCGCGCCAGCAAAGATGGCTACGTCGCACGCAAGAAGGAGATTGACATCCTGATTGCGATGAATGCGGAAACCAGCAAAGAGGACATGCTCTCACTGCCCGTGGGAGCCGCTGCCATCTACGAAGAGTCTGCGGATTTGAAGCAGTTCCGCAACGATGTGGCCTGCTACCCAGTCCCCTTCGACAAGCTGACCGCCGACGTATGCCCGGAAGCCAAACTGCGCAAACTGGTCAAGAACATGATCTATGTGGGCGTTGCCGCGCAGCTACTACAAATGGACATGCAGGCCGTAGAAGCCGCACTGCGCAAGCAATTCGCCAAGAAGGTCAAAGCCGCAGACTTGAACTGGGCAGCAGTGCAAGCCGGTTATGAGTACGCTGCCGCTAACTTCACCAAGAACGATCCGTTTCAGTTGCAACCGATGAATGCAACCGAAGGCAAGATCATCATCGACGGCAATGCAGCTGCCGCGCTGGGCTGCATCTTCGCAGGTTGTACGGTCGTCATGTGGTATCCCATCACACCTTCGTCGTCGCTGGTTGAGAACTTCATCGACCTGGCCAAGCGCTATCGCATCGGGCCAGATGGCAAGGCTACCTTTGCGATCGTACAGGCAGAGGATGAGCTTGCTGCGATTGGAGCAGTGCTCGGAGCAGGCTGGTCCGGTGCTCGTTCCATGACCGCTACCTCCGGTCCCGGTATCTCGCTGATGGCGGAGTTTGCCGGTCTCGGCTACTACGCCGAGTTGCCGGGCGTCATCTTTGACGTACAGCGCACAGGCCCCTCCACCGGTATGCCGACACGTAACCAGCAGGGCGCTCTGCTCTCCGTCGCATATCTCTCCCACGGCGACACCAAGCATGTCATGTTGATTCCCGGCAGCGTTCGCGAGTGCTACGAGATGGCAATGGATGCCTTCGACCTGGCCGAACAGTTGCAGACGCCCATCTTCGTCATGTCGGATCTCGATCTGGGCATGAACAACTGGATGTCCGAGCCGTTTACCTACCCTGAAAAGCCGCTGAATCGTGGCAAGGTTCTCAGTGCGGAAGACCTGACTCGTCTGGGAGGCTTCGCCCGTTATAAGGACGTCGATGGCGATGGCATCGGATATCGCACCCTGCCCGGCACCGACCACCCGCTCGCGGCTTACTTCACCCGTGGCAGTGGCCACAACGAAAAGGCTCTGTACACTGAGCGGCCTGACGACTACGTAAACAACATGGAACGCCTGTCCAGAAAGTTTGACACAGCGCGTACCCTCGTGCCGCAGGCCGAGATCGTGCAGACTGGCAAGTCTAAAATCGGGTTGATTGCCTTTGGCACCTCCGACTTCGCCACCCGCGAGAGTCGCGATCAGTTGCTCAAGGAGTTCAACCTCGACACCGACTATCTCCGCATTCGTGCCTTCCCGTTCAGTCGTGAGATCCACGAATTCGTCGCATCGCATGATCGCGTCTACGTAATCGAGCAGAACCGCGACGCACAGATGCTGAGTCTGCTCAAGCTCGACCTGGAAGCGAAAGACATTGTGAGGTTGCGCAGTATTCGCCACTTCAACGGTCTTCCCATCGACGCCCGCTCCATCACCGATGACCTTGTCACGCAGGAAGGAATCTAATGGCAACTAATCCAGTTCCATCTGCCCCGCTTGAAGCACCGCGCGCGGCCGCCAAGACCAACCGTATCGGCCTGCAGGTGCTCGACTATCGCGGCGGCAAGACTACGCTGTGTGCCGGCTGCGGTCACAACGCCATCTCGGAACGTATCATCGACGCGTTCTACGAGATGGGAGTTCAGCCGGAACGTGTCATGAAGCTCTCCGGCATCGGATGCTCGTCCAAGAGCCCTGCCTACTTCATGAGTCGCTCGCACTCCTTCAACAGTGTTCATGGTCGTATGCCTTCCGTGGCGACAGGCGCACTGCTGGGTAACCACACGATGAAGGCGCTGGCAGTCAGCGGCGATGGCGACTCGGCCTCCATCGGTATCGGCCAGTTCGTTCACCTGATGCGGCGCAATGTCCCGATGATTTACATCATCGAAGACAACGGCGTGTACGGTCTCACCAAGGGTCAGTTCTCCGCGACTGCCGATATCGGCTCCAAGCTTAAGACCGGCGTCATCAACGATCTGCCTCCGATTGATACCTGCACGCTCGCCATCCAACTGGGTGCGACGTTTGTCGGTCGCTCCTTCTCTGGCGACAAGAAGCAGTTGCTCGCAATGCTCAAGGCCGCCATCGCACACAACGGTACGGTCTTGCTGGATGTCATCTCGCCCTGCGTCACCTTCAACGATCACGAAGGCTCCACCAAAAGCTACAAGTATATGCAGGAGCACGACGAGGCCATCGACGAGGTTGGCTTTGTACCGTTCTTCCAGGAGATCGACGTCGAGTACGATCCCGGCACCACGATCAACGTTGAAATGCACGATGGCAGCCAGATGCGCTTGCGCAAGCTGCACGAAGACTTCGATCCCACCGATCGGGTCGCCTCCATCGCGGCGCAACTCCATGCCCACGCCAACAACGAAGTGCTCACCGGCGTCTTCTACATCAACACCCAGCAGCCCAGCTTTACCGAGATGCTGAACCTGGTCGACGAGCCACTCGGCACTCTGCCCGATGATCGCGTCCGGCCAGGCCGCGCCGTTCTGGAAGAGATGATGCAACGGCTGATGTAAATCAGACCACCCCGCAAAACGATCACAAGCCTACAACAAAGAATCAGCCCCGACCCCAAATCGGGGCTGATTCTTTGTTATGTGGAAACAGGCAGAAACTTCCCTCGGCGTCTCACCACCGAAGTCTATCGACCGCTGTGCTCGGCTGCTGCATCGGGGCCCGGAAAGTCAGTGTCATTATCTTTCAACATCTCATCCTGGTCGCGGTGCCCCAATTGGCCGGCGAAGTTACCGGGTTCGGTCCGGCGTTGCCGTCCATTTTCAGGGCCATCGTCTTCGACGGCACCTTTACGCAGGCCTTCGTCAGGTCGAATGCTTTCGGTATTCCTCATTGGCGCCCCCCTGGTGTGGCATGTGGTGCGGCCTGAATCCTAGCACCACCCTGCAAATGCTGGCACGTAAAGCATCCAACTTTATAGCTAGCCTCTGGTTTTGAAGAAACCTCATCAATTGTGAGCTACGTCACATCCAGCAACGATCGCTCCGACATATGCTTCATTCCATGATCGATTGCGCCCGCACCGAGGCCAGACTGTACCAGCCGAAACCTCGTCCAGCAGCAATCCATCGGCAGGGAGACGGTTGGGCTATATGGAACCAGTAATTCTTGACGGCAATGAGGCTGCAGCGTCGGTCGCGTATCGGCTCTCGGAAGTAATCGCGATCTATCCCATCACTCCGTCCTCCCCCATGGGCGAGTGGGCCGATCAGTGGCGCGAAGAAGGCAAGCCAAATATCTGGGGCTCGGTTCCCCTGGTCGCTGAACTGCAAAGCGAGGGCGGAGCGGTCGGGGCATTGCATGGTGCGCTACAGGCTGGCGCTTGCGGCACCACCTTTACCGCATCGCAAGGGCTGCTGTTAATGATCCCCAACATGTATAAGATCGCTGGCGAGTTGACGGCCAACGTGATTCACGTCGCCGCCCGTGCGATTGCCACCCATGCGCTATCTATCTTCGGCGACCAGTCCGACGTGATGGCCTGCCGGGCCACCGGCTATGTGATGCTCGCATCCAACTCCGTGCAGGAGGCTGGCGACTTCGCCCTCATCGCGCATATCGCGACACTGGAAGCGCGAGTTCCCTTCCTGCACTTCTTCGACGGCTTCCGCACCTCGCACGAGGTCAACAAGGCCATGCCCATCAGCGACGAGGACATCCGTGCGCTGCTGGATGACAAATTTGTCCTCGCGCATCACCAGCGTGCGCTCAGTTCAGATCGCCCCACATTGCACGGCACCGCACAGAATCCCGATGTCTTCTTCCAGGCGCGTGAGGCCTGCAATCAGTACTATCTTGCCTGCCCTACGATCGTTCAGGACGTGATGAATCGCTTCGCACAGCAGACCGGCCGCACCTACCATCTGTTTGATTACGTAGGCGCCCCGGATGCCGATCGCGTGATCGTACTGATGGGCTCCGGAGCAGGCGCAGCGGAAGAGGCTATCCACGCGCTCAACAGCCAGGGCGAAAAGCTGGGGCTACTCAAAGTTCACCTGTACCGGCCCTTCGCGGCCGATGCCTTCCTCGCAGCGCTCCCTCCGACGGTGCGCACCATCACCGTGCTCGATCGCACCAAGGAGCCGGGGTCGCTGGGCGAGCCGCTGTATCAGGACGCCGTCACCGTCTTCAGCGAAGCACATGCTGACGGCACCTCGCCCTTCGAGCAGCAACCAAGAATCCTGGGCGGACGTTATGGTTTGTCATCCAAGGAGTTCACACCGGCCATGGTCCAAGGCATCTTCGAAGAGATGAAGAAGCCAAAGCCAAAGAACCACTTCACCATCGGCATCGAAGATGATGTCACGCACACCAGCCTGACGTACGATCCTGAGTTCTCTACCGAGAACCCACGTACGGTGCGTGCACTCTTCTACGGACTAGGCTCGGATGGAACGGTGGGCGCAAACAAGAACTCCATCAAAATCATCGGCTCGCAGACCGAGAACTACGCCCAGGGTTACTTCGTCTACGACTCAAAGAAAGCCGGCTCCGTCACCGTCTCGCATCTGCGCTTCGGGCCGGACCCCATCGAGTCCACCTACCTCATCTCCAAGGCCAACTTCGTCGCCTGTCACCAGTACTCTTTTCTCGAGCGCATGGATGTGCTGACTGCGGCTGCACCCGGCGCGGTCTTCCTGCTGAACGCCCCCTACGGCCCCGAAGAGATCTGGTCGCACCTGCCGCGCAAAGCCCAGGAAACTATCCTCAAAAAGCAGCTCCAGTTCTACGTCATCGACGGCTACACCGTAGCCCGAGAGGCGGCCATGGGCAACCGCATCAACACCGTCATGCAGACCTGCTTCTTCGCCATCAGCGGCGTGCTGCCACGCGATGAGGCTATCGCCCACATCAAGAAAGCTATCCAGAAGAGCTACGGTAAGCGTGGCGAAGCAGTCGTCCAGCAGAACTACGCCGCCGTCGACGCAGCACTGGCCCACCTGCATCGCGTACCGCTACCGGAAAAAGTCAGCTCCACCTTCGACATACTGCCCGTCATCTCTGGCAACGCACCGACCTTCGTGCGCGACATCCTCGGCGCTATCGCCGGCGGTCACGGCGATCAGCTTCCGGTCAGCGCACTGCCGCCCGGCGGCTCCTTCCCTACCGGAACCGCTCAGTGGGAGAAGCGCAATATCGCGCAGATGATTCCCGTGTGGGACGAGGATCTCTGCATCCAGTGCGGCAAATGCGTCATGGTCTGTCCGCACGCCGTCATCCGCGCCCGCGTCTACGACCCAGCCCTGCTGGAGAACGCCCCCACCACATTCAAAAGTACTGCGGCCCGGTGGCGCGATATGGAGAAAGAGGTCTACACGCTGCAGGTCTCGCCGGAAGACTGCACAGGCTGCCGACTCTGCGTGGAGGCCTGCCCGGCCAAGAGCAAGAGCGAGGCCAAGCACAAGGCCATCAACATGGAGATGCAGGCTCCGCTGCGCGATACCGAGAAGCAGAACTGGGAGTTCTTCGAAGCCCTGCCTAGCGTCCAGCGCTCTCGCCTCTCGCACAATCTGGTCAAGGATATTCAACTGCTCGATCCCCTGTTTGAGTTCTCTGGCGCCTGTGCCGGCTGCGGCGAAACGCCATACATCAAGCTGCTGACCCAGCTCTTTGGCGATCGTCTGCACATCGCCAACGCCACCGGCTGCTCCTCCATCTATGGCGGCAACCTGCCCACAACGCCCTACACCACCAATCGCACCGGCCGCGGTCCGGCGTGGTCCAACTCGCTCTTTGAAGATAATGCCGAGTTTGGTCTGGGTATGCGCCTCGCGCTCGACCAGAAGAAGGTATACGCCGAGCAACTGCTACGACAACAGGCATCGATCGTGGGCGAGCAGCTCGTCGAAGCCATTCTCCACGCCGATCAATCGACCGAAACCGGCATCGAAGCGCAGCGCGACCGAGTCCAACAGGTTCGTCAGCAGCTTGACGGCCATCTATCCAACGCCGCCACCAGTCTGCACCTCATGGCCGATGCCCTGGTCCGCAAGAGCGTCTGGCTGATCGGCGGCGACGGCTGGGCCTACGACATCGGCTTCGGGGGACTGGACCATGTGCTCGGCTCTGGACACAACGTCAAGGTGCTAGTCCTCGATACCGAGGTCTACTCCAACACTGGCGGACAGATGTCGAAGGCAACACCTCGCGCGGCCTCGGCAAAGTACGCGGTCGGCGGCAAAACCACCAGCAAAAAAGACCTCGCCATGGAGGCCATCAGCTACGGGTCCGTCTACGTGGCCCGTGTCGCCCTGGGCAGCAACGACACCCACACCGTCAAGGCATTTCAAGAGGCCGAGGCACACAATGGCCCTGCGCTGATTCTTGCCTACAGTCCATGCGTCGCCCACGGTTACGACCTCTCCTTCAGCCTCGATCAGCAGAAGAAGGCCGTCCTCTGCGGCTACTGGCCGCTGATGCGGTACAACCCGGCCCTGCGCGACGAGGGCAAGAACGCATTCCAGCTCGACTCGCGACCACCGTCCATCCCGTTCAAGCAGTACGCCTACAACGAGACTCGCTACACCATGCTGGTGCGCAGCCACCCAGAGGTCGCCGAGCAACTGCTCCACGAGGCGCAGGACGATGTCGATCGTCAGTGGCGCGTCTACTCGGCACGAGCCGACATGCCAGGGCCAGCCATCCGACCTACTGCCCCGCTACCAACCGTAGCGGCATCACCAGTCACCGTGACAGGAGGACAATCCTAATGGATCTCACCTCCGACTATCTTGGCCTCGAGCTCAAGTCGCCCCTCGTCGTCTCCTCAACCCCGCTGAGTAAATCCATCGACAACATCATGCGCATGGAGGCCGCCGGGGCCGGGGCCGTCATCCTACCGTCGCTGTTCGAAGAACAGCTCACACTGGATGCAGCGGCGCTCGAGCAAGACCTCGCCCGTGGGTCGGAGTCATACGCGGAATCCCTCAGCTACCTGCCATCGCAGGATAACTACCACTACACCCAGGCAGCCTATATTGCTCACCTGCAGGCTGCCAAACGCAACGTCAGCATTCCTGTCATTGCCAGCCTCAACGGAGCGTCGCCCGGCGGCTGGACCTACTTTGCCAAGGAGCTTGAAGCAGCAGGTGCCGATGCCTTGGAGCTCAACACCTACTCCCTGGCCACCGACCCCACCATCCCCAGC
>DAICZO010000184.1 GCA_027311125.1 Acidobacteriaceae bacterium | reverse complement strand
GGTAATCTCCAGCGCTCCGGCTACGGTGGCGTCCTGAACCCCTACGGTGCCGATGGAGTTCGACGGTTGGCTTGGCCGCTGGGGCTGGCTTTGCGGCTGGGGCTGGTTTTGCGGCTGCGCAGTCGCGACGACCGGGCCGAGGGTGGCGGAGATGAGGATGGTGAAGGCAATACGGCGCATCGTCACAGCTCAACCTTATACGAGAAGACCGAAGATCAGATTACTGGCCACGGGAACGGAGACAGGTTACAGCTTGAGGAAGTTGTCGATGATCTGCTTGCCGTGCAGGGTCAGGACGCTCTCGGGGTGAAACTGCACCCCTTCGATGGGCAGCTCGCGGTGGCGGAGCGCCATGATGGTCTCCCCGTCGGCGGTGCGGGCGGAGACTTCCAGCTCGGCGGGCAGGCCTTTTTCGGAGACGATCAGCGAGTGGTAGCGGGTGCAGGTCATGGCGGAGGGGATGCCCTTGAAGATGGTGCGGCCGTCGTGCTCAACGTCGCTGGTCTTGCCGTGCATCAGCTTAGGCGCGCGGATGACGTTGCCGCCGAACGCCGCACCGATGGCCTGGTGGCCAAGGCAGACGCCGAGGATAGGGACACGACGGTCGGGGTGCGCAAAGTGCTTGATCAACTCGATGCTGATGCCGGCGTCCTGCGGGGTGCAGGGGCCGGGTTAGATGAGAATGCGATCCGGGTGGAGCGCCTCGACTTCGGCAGGCGTCAGTTCGTCGTTACGGCGAATGACCATCTCGGCACCCAGTTCGCCCATGTACTGGACGAGGTTGTAGGTAAAGGAGTCGTAGTTGTCGAGGACGAAGACCATGTGCTCCTAATTCTACGCTGGAGATTCTGATTTCGGATGGCTGCCACGGTGCCATCGCGTTGCTGTGTGGATCGGACGAAGGTGGAGTTGCGGGGGTACCCCACCCTCCCCCGTGTTTTGTGTCAAAGTCTTCGAAGTAAAAGGGTTAGCTTTGGACTTGAGTTGGCGTTCCAGGTTGGTTCGCGGACGCCAGTCGGGGTTTGGCCAGCGACGTGCACGGTTGCCGCAGGGCGTTTGCGTGGCGGTGCGGGCTAGAGTTGGCGGGCGCGTTCGATAGCGCGGACGACGGCCCGTGCCTTGTTGCCACACTCCTCAAACTCCTTCTCCGGGACGGAGTCGGCGACGATGCCGGCCCCTGCCTGGATGTGCCCCTGAGGACCGTCCATGAAGAGCGTGCGGATGGCGATGCAGGAGTCGAGATTGCCGCTGAAGTCGGCGTAGAGGATGCTGCCGCCGTAGACACCGCGGCGGGCTGGTTCCATCTCTTCGATGATCTCCATGGCGCGGATCTTGGGAGCGCCGCTCAGGGTTCCGGCAGGGAAGCAGGCGCGGAAGGCATCGATGGGGGCGAGGTCCTGGCGAAGTTGACCTTCGAGGGAGCTGACCAAGTGCATGACGTGGCTGTAGCGCTCGACGAACATCAGGTCCTTGACGCGAACGGTGCCAAACTCGCTGACGCGGCCTACGTCGTTGCGGCCCAGGTCGACCAGCATGATGTGTTCGGCGACTTCTTTTTCATCGGCGCGGAGGTCGGCTTCGAGGGCGCGGTCTTCGACTTCGTCGGCGCTGCGGGCGCGGGTTCCGGCGATGGGGCGGTACTCGACGGAGCGACCGTGGACCCGGACCAGCAGCTCCGGCGAGGAGCCGACGATATGGGCGACAGAGCTCTTTTTCTGCAGGGGCGAGTCCAGCCCGAAGCGCAGAAAGTACATATAGGGCGAGGGATTGACGATGCGCAGGGCGCGGTAGACCTCGAAGGCATCAACGCCCGGGACGCAGTCGAAGCGTTGCGAGAGGACGCACTGAAAGACGTCTCCGGAGGCGACGTACTCCTTGGTCTTGGCGACGGCTTTCAGGAAGGCGGCTTTGGAGGTGCGGGCGGTGAGCTTGAGCTTGCCTTCGGGGCGCTTCTTTTTCTTCGTGGGCAGGGCACTGGCGAGGCGGCGTTCCAGTTTGTCGAGGCGGCGGACGCAGCGCTCGTAGGCACCGTCGCGGGGTTCGCGGGTAAGGTCGGCGGTGACCATCAAATGAATTTCTTTTTTGACGTGGTCAAACGCAAGTACCTGATCGAAGAACATGAGGCAGGCATCGGGCACGCCGAGCTCGTCTTTCGCGATGGTGGGCAGCTTTTCGATCTGGCGGACCACATCGTAGGAGAAGAAGCCAACGGCACCGGCGGTGAAGGGCGGCAGTCCGGGGAGGCGCGCGGGAGAGTGTCCGCTGAGGGCCTTTTTGAGCTCTTCGAAGATGTCTCCGGTGAAGGCGGTCTGGCGCTTGCCCTGGTGCACGGTGATGTGCTGGCCACGGGAGACCATCTTCTTGTAGGGCTGAATGCCGATGAAGGTATAGCGGCCGACGTGCTCTCCGCCTTCGACTGACTCGAGCAGGAAGGCTTCGGGTTCTTCGGCGGCGATGCGCAGGAATGCGGAGACAGGCGTCTCCAGGTCGGCGGTGACGGTGCGGTAGACCGGCACAAGGGTGTGCTTGCGCGCGAGCTTGAGGAAGTCGGCGGCAGAGGGCAGGGAGAGTTTGCGTGCAGCGGGCATGATTGTATTCATCATAAACGGCATGACCTATCGGCTTTTGGAGCATCTAACGCAGGTGGAGTTGTACCACGGAAGATGTAGTCGGCGGCTTGCTCGCGATCATAACCGCGGCCTATACTCCACAGGGCTCGGCGAACGGCAGAGCCCCGCCGCTGTAACTTGCTCTCCTGAGGGAGCCACAACATGGCTGAAGAATCGCTCGTACCTGTACTGGAAAAAAGGAAACCAATTATGCAAACTTTGACGCTCGAGCAGGAGACAAATCCCTGGGAAGCCCAGGCTGCTCGTTTTGACTTCGCTGCACGCAAACTGAATCTTGATGAAGGTATCTGGAAGGTGCTGCGTTATCCGGCACGTGAAATTATCGTTCATATTCCAGTGGGGATGGATGACGGTTCGATCGAAGTATTTACTGGGTATCGGGTACAACACTCGATCGCCCGCGGCCCGGCGAAGGGCGGCATTCGTTACTCTCCAGATGTATCGCTGGACGAGGTTCGCGCTCTGGCGAGCTGGATGACGTGGAAGTGCGCGGTGGTCAACATTCCGTTTGGTGGGGCGAAGGGCGGTGTGATCTGCGATCCGAAGAAGATGTCGCAGGGCGAGCTGGAACGGATGACGCGGCGCTACACGGCGGAGCTGGTGGAGTTTATCGGGCCGGAGAAGGACGTTCCCGCACCGGATATGGGCACCAACGAGCAGACGATGGCGTGGATTATGGACACTTATTCCATGCACCTGCGGCAGACCTGCACGGCAGTAGTGACGGGCAAGCCAGTGAACATTGGCGGCTCGCGCGGACGTCGTGAGGCCACTGGAAGAGGCATCTCGGTAGTGTGCGACGAGGCGCTGAAGTACCTGGGGATGCCGGTCGAAGGCTGCCGTGTGATCGTACAGGGTTTCGGCAATGTAGGATCCAACTCGGCCAAGCTGCTGGCGGAAAAGGGCTACACCATCATCGGTATCGCCGAGTACGATGGCGGCCTGTTCAACAGCAACGGCATCGACGTTCCTGCGCTGATTGAGCACCGCAGCCATGCGGGCACCATCGTGGGCTTTGCCGGGGCAGAGGCCGCGGACAAGGATGATCTGATCACGTATCCGTGCGAGATTCTGATTCCCGCTGCGACGGAGAACGTAGTGACGAGCCGCAATGCGGATCGACTGCGCTGCAAGATTCTGTGCGAAGGCGCGAACGGCCCGACGACCACAGTGGCGGATGAGATTCTTGCGGACAAGCGAGTGTTTATTATTCCGGACATTCTGGCGAATGCAGGCGGCGTAACCACCAGCTACTTTGAGTGGGTGCAGGACCGCATGGGCTACTTCTGGACCGAGGCCGAGGTGAACCAGCGGCTGGATGCGATCATGTCGCAGAGCTTTCAGGATGTAGTGGCGTATGCGACGTCGCACGCCGTAAACAACCGGATTGCAGCGTATATGCTGGCGATCGACCGGGTGGCCTACACGACCAAGCAGCGTGGCATCTACGCGTAGAGGGTCGTGTGGCGCAGAGAGAAGAGGCAGCAGTGGTGGCTGCCTCTTTGTTTGCGCGAAGGTGGACCTTTCCAAGCTGAAGCTGTTACGGAATGACGGTGACCTGAACCTGCTGGGTGGAGCTGATCTGGGCGGAGCCAGTGGACGTTCCGGTGATGGTGATGGTGTAGGTTCCGGGGCGGGTGCCGAGGTCGGTGCAGGCTCCGCAGCCGGTCATCGTGGTGATGGTGGCCAGGGCGATGAGGATGGTGAGCAGTCCCTGGATGGCTTTGCGGCGGCGGGGCAGGAAGAGTAGCAGCAGTCCCGCAAACATCGGGCCGGTGAGGGGCAGGGAAGCGACCGGGCCGTAGTGGGTGGATGAGCCGCAGGCGCGTGGGGCGAGGGTGGTGAGCTTCATGGTTGTGGTGCCGCCGCCGACAGGGATGGTGGCGGCGGCGAAGAGGCAGGTGGCCTCGCCGGGGAGATTGGTGCAGGCTAGTTGCACGGGCTGGCTGAAGCCGTTGATGGGTGAGACTTTTACGGTTACAGTGGCGGTCTGTCCGGTGGTGACGGAGAGCGCATCGGCACCGATGGTGAAGCTGGCCTGGGTGGGCTGGAGTGCGGCGTTGACGACCTGGGAGAAGGCTGGTGAGGTGCTGGGTGAGGCGGTGCCGTCTCCGGCGTAGCTGGCGGTGATGAGGTGGGTGCCGTGGGTGAGTGAGGTGCTGGTGTAGGTGGCGAGTCCGCTGCTGTTGAGCGGGGCGGTGGCGAGGATGGTGTTGCCGTCGAGGAAGGTTACCGTGCCAGTGGGGCTGTGCTGGGAG
>DAICZO010000183.1 GCA_027311125.1 Acidobacteriaceae bacterium | reverse complement strand
GGGGCGGGGCTGGGGCCGGACTCGCGGCCTTCGACGGTGAAGAATGCGCTGGGGCAGACACTGAGCAAGCTAGGGGTGGAGTACGTGGATATCTATCGGCCAGCGCGGCTGGATGAGACGGTGCCGATTGAAGATACGGTGGGGGCGATTGCCGATATGGTGAAGCAGGGGTATGTGCGGCATATCGGGTTGTCGGAGATGGGGGTGGAGACGGTGCGGCGGGCTTCGGCGGTGGCTCCGATCTGCGATATGCAGATTGAGTATGGGCTGGCGACGCGGGGAATTGAGGGCAAGATTCTGCCGGCGCTGCGGGAGTTGGGTGTGGGGGTGACGGCGTATGGGGTGTTGTCGCGGGGGCTGTTGAGCGGATCGTTGCCGCAGGCGAAGGGGGATTATCGCAAGTTTCTGCCGCGGTTTACGGGATCGAATCTGCTAACGAACCAAGGGTTGACGGGGGCGTTGCAGGCGTTGGCTGCGGAACGTGGCGTGACTGCGGTGCAGATGGCGATAGCGTGGGCGCTGTCGCGTGGGGAGGATATTATTCCGCTGCTGGGGGCGCGGAAGGTGGTGCAGATGGAGGAGGCGCTGGGTGCGTTGGCGATGGAGCTGACGGCGGAGGAGTTGCAGCGGTTGGAGGCGGCGGTTCCGGCGGATAAGGTGGCTGGAGCGCGGTATGACAAGCACTCGATGGCGCATCTGGACAGCGAGAAGTAGGGGCGGGACGCTCCGTCGCGGAGCCTGGGTGGCTCGCGACGGGGCTTAGGAGTGGAGGGTCTTCCAGGCGTCGAGGGTCCAGATGGCGACGATGCTGACAGTGACTAATGTTGCTGCGGCACCGAGGACGCGGACGTAGGGTTGTATCTGGTTGATGCGTTTGACGATCTCGGTCTGTTCGCGCTCGCCGTTGGGATTGATGTTGGTGAGGAAGAGCCGCTCCTGTTCGTAGCGGGTGAGCTGTCCGCGGTAGGTAAGCAATGCGACAAAACATGCGGTGACCGCAGCCCAGATGATGAGCATGGTGGGTACAGCCTGGATGGCAGCGTCAAGGGTCATCGAAGTTTCCTTTCCCTCTGTAACAGAGGCAGTTGCTGAGTAGCGACCACGGTGTTGCTGAGACGTTCGGATGAGTCTATGCGCACGCTGGTTTTGAGGAGAGCGAGGCGGATAGATTTTCTGTTCGTATCGCGAGAATCATAACTCCTGAAGGCAGGGATGAAAAAGAACTTTTGTGGGAGTGTTGGTCAAGTCATCCCCATGATTCGTTGCTCTGGGCACGACTGACCGTGCCCAAGCGTATGGAGTACGCCGGGCAACGGATAGCCGATGGGTGAAGCGCAGGAAGCCGATGGTGCACGGGTCCGTGCGACTGGAGCGGCGATTCAGCGGCAATTTGCGACTATCTGAGTCGCTGCCATGCGTCGTAGAACCACATACCTACGATGCTGATGGTGACGAGGCTGGCGGCACCGCCGAGGACGCGGACGAAGGGCTCAAGCCGCTTGATTTTGCGGATGATCTCGGTCTGCTCCTGTTGCTCGGGGCCGTTGTTTTCGTTGAGGAAGAGCTGGTCTTCTTCGTAGCGGGTGATTTGTCCACGGTAGGCGAGAAGAGCCAGGAAGCTGATGGTCACAACACCCCAGACAATGAGCATTGTTGGCAAAGCACTCATGGTGTTCATGTTCGATACCTCCCCCAGAATGTGGGGACGACCTGATCGACCGTTCCGGTGTACCGGGCGGGTCCGCAAGCGGGCTCGTGGGGCAAGAGGGGCGGTCCGACGGAATCATACTCCGAGTGGTGGGAGAAATACAGTGATTTGGAGGGGTATTGGAAGGATTAACGGCGGACGAAGTGAACTGCGACGGTGATGACGGCGCCGAAGACCACAAGGAGGCCGATCAGGAGGGCGCCAATAAACCAGGCGGCCTGATTTTCTTCTTTAGCGGTGGGCTGGGTGATACCGAAGGTATTGATGAACACGCGAGCGAGATAACGTAGCAACTTCATGGCTATGTTTATGGTACGCCTAGTTGACTGGGAATCGCTGGGAGAAACTGCATCGGTGGGGTTGGGATGTGCATCTATTTTGGTAGTGGACTGTTTGGGGTGAACTTGCCGGTGGAGTGGCGGGCGCATACACTAAAAGCAGTCTGATTGAGAACTGAAGGAGCGTACACGATGGCCACTGCAACTGTTACCCCTACCGCTGAAGTTGTTACTGGAGCCCCTGCGTCGACGACCCCGGTGACGTTGACTCCGGCTGCGATTGCGAAGGTTCGGGAGATTATGGCGACGCAGGAACCTGTTCCGGCTGGATTGCGGATTGGCGTGGTTGGCGGCGGTTGCTCGGGCTTCCAGTATTCGATGAGCTTCGAGAACCAGAGCGGCATGATGGACAAGGTTTACAAGTTCGAGGACCTGAAGGTTTATGTAGATGCGACCTCGGCGATGTATCTGAGCAACTGCACGGTGGATTATGTGGAGACTCTGGAGGCTGCGGGCTTCAAGTTTGAGAATGCTGCGGTGAAGAGCACGTGCGGATGCGGATCGAGCTTCAGCGTTTAGTTTTGAGTTCGTGATGGATGAAAAGCCCCGGATTATTCCGGGGCTTTTCTAGATCGGTAATACTGTTGGATCTGCCTTGGTAGGCGTGGGAGCTATGCGCCAGAGAAGATGTCTTCCAAGGTGACTCGAATGGGTGTGTTGGGGATGATGAGTTCGGGGGTGGTGACTTTGTGGAAGCCATTGGAGTCGCAGAGGTACGCTTCGCGGGAGTCGGGGTCGAAAGCCCAGATATGTTGAACGCCGATGCGGAGGTAGTCCGTAACTTTTTCGTGAAGCCGCTTCCAGATGTCTTCCGGGGAGAGGATTTCGATGCAGAGCAGTGGGGCGTCGCGGACGATGCGGTCGATCTTGTGGCCTGCGAGGAGAACCATCACATCGGGGATGCGGTAGTTGGATGCTGAGACCTGGAGGCGTAGCTTGGGGATAGCAGTTATTCCCCATTCGGCTGCATGGCTGCGAAGTACGAACAGGATTTCTCCCTGTAGTCTGGCGTGGTCGTACTCGCCCAAGTTGCGCTCCTGTAGTTGACCGTCGATGTAGTCGCAGTCTGGGTGATAGGTGGTGTTGAGGTATTGGTGGAGGGAGACTGCCTGACCGCCGTGGCCTCCGTCGCCAGTATTGGCTTTGGGCCTGATTGGAAGCCCTGGCTCGGATTGTAGGTTCACGGTGGCCATAGGTACAGTATGCTCTGGATTTGAGCAGGTGGCTAGGCGAATTGAGGACAGGAACGTCTAAGATGGACGGAGTTAGTGCAGCAGCGATCGAAGGATATTTTAGTTTTTTTATATGACAGAGTTTGTGGTTCGGCTGGCGGATGAACGGGGACGGGTGCAGGAGCAGACTCATGCCGCGGCGACGGCGGAGGAGTTGCGGGCGCGGTTTACGCAGGCTGGGTACTACGTTTATAGCGTGAAGGCTCGGGGTGCGCTGGGCGGTGGGCGCAAGAAGGTGAAGCTGGAGACGTTCCTGATCTTCAACCAGCAGTTTCTGACGTTGATCAAGGCGGGGTTGCCGATTCTGGGATCGCTGGAGTTGCTGGGGCGGCGGCAGAAGGATGTGAATTTTCTGGCGCAGTTGGAGGATGTGGCGGCTCGGGTGAAGACGGGTGAGTCGATCTCGGAGGCGTTTGAGGCGCAGGGTGGTTTTCCGGTGGTGTACACGACGACGCTGCTGGCGGGTGAGCGGTCGGGCAATCTGGAAGAGGTGTTGCAGCGGTTTCTGGACTTTCAGCGGGTGAGTTTGACGTTTCGGAAGAAGCTGAAGGCGAGCTTGATCTATCCGGCACTGCTGATTGTGATGGTGATTGGGTTGTTTATCTTCCTGATTACGTTTGTGGTGCCGCGGTTTGCGCAGTTGTATGACCAACTGGGGACACACTTGCCAGCGTTGACGACGTTTCTGCTGGACCTGGGACGGAATGCGCAGAGCTACGGGATCTATGTGGCTGCGGTGCTGGGGGTGGTGGGCTTTCTGGTGTACCGGTGGGCGAAGACGGATGCCGGATCGACGGCGCTGGACAAGGTGCGGATTGCGCTGCCGATCTTTGGCACGGTTTGGCTGAAGTACCAGGTGGGGCTGTTTTCGCGGACGCTTTCGACGCTGCTGACGGGCGGGTTGCCGCTGGTGCCCAGTCTGGAGCCGGCGGCGAAGGCGATTGATTCGAAGCAGATTGGGCTGGCGGTGTACCGCAGCGTGGTGACGGTGCGTGAGGGGAAGGGTCTGTCGGAGAGTTTGCAGAAGACGAAGGTGTTTCCGGAGCTGGCGATCGAGATGATCGAGGTGGGCGAGAGCACGGGTGCGCTGCCGCAGATGCTGAACAGCGTGGCGGAGTTTTTCGAGGAGGACGTGCAGACGAATCTGACGGCGGCGATGAGTTTGATCGAACCGTTGATTTTGATTGTGATGGGCGTGGTGGTGGTGACGATTCTGATTGCGCTGTATCTGCCGATCTTCAGCTTGAGCGCTGGGGGCGGGGGGCAGTAGGGTACTGCGGGACATGTGACCATAGTATGATGACTATGGTGGAGGTCTGCGATGAGGACGATACCTGCGGGCAAGTTCAAGGCGACGTGTCTGGCGGTGATGGATGAGGTTCAGGCGAAACGGGAGCCCGTCACGGTGACGAAGAATGGGAAGCCGGTAGCGCAGTTGGTGCCGATGCCGTTGGAAGCTGCCGATCCTATTTTTGGGTTTTACCGGGGCAAGCTTGCGATTGTTGGCGATATTGTGTCGCCTGCCTTCGATGCGGAGGAGTGGGAGACGCTCGGGTGATTGTTTTGGATACCCACATTGTTATCTGGCTTGCGGAGTCGCCAGAGTTGCTTTCCTCGGTTGCCACAGAAGCGATTAAGGTTGAACGGCGGGATGGTGTTCTGGCGATCTCGGAGATGAGTTTGCTGGAGTTGGCGAGGCTGATATTCAGCCGGAAGTTAGAGGTTCGTACTCCGATGTCGATGTTCCTGCAGCGGGTTGAGCAAAGTTTCAAGGTTCTGCCAGTGACGAGTGCGATTGCCGAGCAGGCGATGCTGTTTTCGACGGATTATCCGAGGGACCCGGTGGATCGTGTGATTGGGGCAACTGCGGTGACGCATGGATGTAGATTGATCACCAAAGATAGAGGAATACGCCAGTCCAACGAAGTGGACTGTGTGTGGTAGGGCTGTGACGAGTTGATGTGAAGGGAGTCATATTGCACATGGCGACACCGTTGGCGATACCGATTGGCGAGTTGGGGATGGATGAGGTGGAGCGGGCGCAGGCACTGGCACGTCGCTACCATGCGGAGTTTGTGGACCTGAAGAACTTCAAGATTCAGCATGATCTGTTCAAGAGTGTTCCGGTGGACATGATGTTCCGGTACAACTTTGTGCCACTGGAGCAGCAGGAGGGGCGGCTGGCGATAGCGGTGAGCGATCCATCGAAGCTGATGATGCTGGATGAGATCTCGGGGCTGCTGGGGACGCGTTTGGTGACGCGTGTGGCTACGCTGAGCCAGATTACGGAGTTGCTGAAGAAGACGGAGCAGAGCCAGCGGGTGCTGGATGAGGCGAGTGAGGGCCTGGCGTTCGACGTGCTGTCGAATGAGGAGAACGCCGAGGAGAATATCTCGATCGAGAAGCTGACGGCGGATGACGATATTTCGCCGATCATCCGGCTGGTGGACACGACGATCTTTACAGCGCTGGAGCGGCGTGCGAGCGATATCCACCTGGAGACGTTCGATGACTGCCTGATGGTGAAGTACCGTATTGACGGTGTGCTGCAACAGGCGATGGCACCGATTGCTCGGGAGCACCATCAGACGATTCTTTCGCGCATCAAGGTGATGAGCGAGCTGGATATTGCGGAGCGGCGGGTACCGCAGGACGGCCGGTTCCGGGTGCGGTACAAGGGGCGGCTGATCGACTTTCGCGTGTCGATAATGCCGACGGTGCATGGTGAGAATGCTGTGCTGCGCGTGCTGGACAAGGAGTCGATGAGTGAGAAGTTCAAGAAGCTGAGTCTGGATGTGGTGGGGTTTGCGCCACGGGATCTGGAGCGGTTTCGGCGGTACATCAAGGAGCCGTACGGGATGGTCCTGGTGACGGGGCCGACGGGTTCGGGTAAGACGACGACGTTGTATGCGGCGTTGAACGAGATCAAGAGTGAAGAAGACAAGATCATTACGATTGAAGATCCGGTGGAGTATCAGATTCGTGGGATTACGCAGATTCCGGTGAACGAGAAGAAAGGGCTGACGTTTGCGCGAGGGCTGCGTTCGATTCTGCGGCATGACCCGGACAAGATTCTGGTGGGCGAGATCCGCGATGCGGAGACGGCGCAGATTGCGATTAACTCCGCGTTGACGGGCCACCTGGTGTTTACGACGGTGCACGCGAACAACGTGGTGGACGTGCTAGGCCGGTTTTTGAATATGGGCGTGGAGCCGTATAACTTTGTCTCGGCGTTGAACTGTATTCTGGCGCAGCGGCTGGTGCGGCAGGTGTGCGAGTTTTGTGTGCAGGACGTGCATTACGACGACGCGGAGCTGATTGCGAGTGGTCTCGATCCGGCGGAGTGGCGAGGGTTTGTCTTTCGCGAGGGGCCGGGATGTATTGAGTGCGGCGGGACGGGTTTCCGGGGACGTAGTGCCATCCATGAGCTGCTGGAGCTGGATGACGAGATTCGTGAGATGTTGCTGGCGAAGAAGCCGGGGAGCGAGATCCGGAAGAAGGCACGGGACAAGGGGATGTCGTTTTTGCGTGATTCTGCGCTGGAACGGGTGCGGGCGGGGATTACGACGCTGCGTGAGATCAACAAGGTTACGTTTATCGAGGCTGGGCGCTAGGGATTTTGCCTGGGGCATTGGATCTGGGGAACAGGTAAGCTAGGACAGCATGGAATTTCTACCGAAAGCATTGGGAACGCGTCCGCGGCTGGCGTGCGAGGTTCGCGCGGAGGGCGTTGTGGCTGCGCGGGCTGAGGATGCTGCGGGTGTGCTGACGGCTGTTTCGCGGGCGAACCTGGCGGAGGGCACGATTGTGCCGGGGCTGAAGCCGGGCAATGTCGTGGACCGTGCGGGCCTGGTGAGTGCGCTGCGGAGTGTGCTGGACGACGTGGTGGGCAAAGGTTCGGAGCGGATGCGGGATGTCTCGGTGATTGTGCCGGATGCTTCGACGCGAGTGTTGCTGCTGGAGTTTGACGAGTTGCCGGGCAAAGCTGCAGAGGCGTTGTCGGTGATTCGTTTTCGGCTGAAGAAGCTGCTGCCGTTCGATGCGGATGATGCGGTGGTGAGCTACCAGGTGATGTCGAGCACGAAGGGGTTGATCCAGGTGCTGGCGGTGGCGA
The DNA here is from genome assembly GCA_027311125.1 of Acidobacteriaceae bacterium. Taxonomy (GTDB): domain Bacteria; phylum Acidobacteriota; class Terriglobia; order Terriglobales; family Acidobacteriaceae; genus Edaphobacter. The sequence continues at coordinate 578 of DAICZO010000183.1, read as the reverse complement.
TGCCGCGCGAGGTGCTGGCGGAGTATGAAGATGCGGTGACGGCTGCGGGGTATCTGCCGGGGGCGGTGTTGCCGAGTACGCTGGCGGCGTTGGCGGCGCTGGAGGTGGTGGACGCGGCAACGCTGGTGGTCAATGCGGGAGAACATTCGGTGACGACTGCGATTGTGCGGGGCGGGGTGCTGCTGCTGCATCGCTCGGTGGATATGAGTGTGGATCTTGCAGCGGAAGCGCCGATCCGGTTGCCGCTGGTGGACCGCGAGAGTTCGGTGCAGGAGTGGGCGCAGCAGGAGCCGGTGGGACTGGATCGTATGGATGCCGAGGCAGCAATGCAGGCTACGGTGGTGGAAGAGGCTGCGGCGCGGGAGTTGGGGGCGGATGCGGTGGCATCCGAGGTGGCGCAGGCGGTGAGTGTGGCGGCGGCTTATTTTGAGGACACGCTGCAGGTTGCTCCAGAGACGATGTTGGCCGCGGGTACGATGGGCGCGGAGCATGTGGAACAGATGCTGGTGGAGAGCGGTCTGCAAGGGCTGCGGGTGCGTGAGTTGATGGAGACGGGCATGATGCAGGCAGGAGCGGTG
>DAICZO010000178.1 GCA_027311125.1 Acidobacteriaceae bacterium | reverse complement strand
CTACGGGGGTGGAGCTGGCGGGGGCGATCAGCGATATTGCGAAGCTGTATATGGCGAAGGACTTTCGGCATATTGATCCGGCGGCGGCGAAGGTCATGATTCTTGAGGGCTCACCGCATATTTTGGGGATGTATCCGGAGGACCTGCAGGTGAAGGCTCGGGAGCAGTTGGCGGCGTTGGGCGTGGAGATGCGGACGGGAGCGCATGTGCCGGATCTACAGCCGGGATATGTGATGGTGGGGGAGGAACGGATCGATGCGGTGGTGACGCTGTGGGCGGCGGGGGTGCATGCTTCTCCATTGGGGGCGCTGCTGGGAGTGGAGACGGATCGTAATGGCTGTGTGGTGGTGGATGAACATCTGAATCCGAAGGGGCATCCGGAGATCTTTGTGTGCGGGGACCTGGCGCACTTTGAGCAGGATGGGAAGCAGGTTCCGGGGGTGGCGCAACCGGCGATGCAGATGGGGGATTTTGTGGCGCGGCGAATTGCGCGGCTGATTGCCGTAGAGCGGGGAAGCGATGGGAGCGGAGTGGCAGAGGGATTTCGTTACTTCGACAAGGGCGATATGGCGACGATTGGTCGGAAGGCGGCGGTGGCGCGGATTGAGTGGCCGTTCAAGGCGCACTGGAGCGGGTTTCCGGCGTGGCTGACGTGGCTGGTGGTCCATATCTTTTTTCTGATCGGGTTCAGGAACAGTCTGAGCGTGTTTCGGCAGTGGGCGTGGACGTATCTGACGTTTACGGATGGGGCGCGGCTGATTACAGGATCGCAGGAGCTGCCGGGGTGGGAGGCGCAGCCGGGCGTGGCGGAGGCCATTGCGGCGCAGGCAGAGGTGCTGGGTAGGGACACACAGTAGTGGTGGGGGGCTAAAGAGAACGCCTCTGCCGGATGGGTTCGGCAGAGGCGTTGGTTGGAGGTCGGGTTACTGGCTGATCTGGACGACGGTGTTGGTGTTGTCGTCGTTGAAGAAGATCTTCTGGGTGGCGAGGCTGGTGCCGGTGGTGGCGATGCCGAAGATGGCTCCGGGATTGCCGGTGTCGACGGACTTGGTGCCGATGACTTTGCCGGAGGAGGGTTGAATCTCTACGAGATTGTTGTCTCCGGTGTTGCCGACGACGAGGTCACCGTTGTAGAGGAGGGCTGCGCTGATGGGGTAGTTGAGGGGCGTGCCGGAGTAGATGACCTTGGCCTGTGCGGCTGCGGAGCCACTGAAGGCAAATGCGGCCGAGGTGGTGGTGGGGTATGAGCCACCGGATGAGGTTCCTGGGGTGAAGGTGATGACGACACCGCCCGCCGGGATGGTGGAGACGGACGAGAATGCAAGGACGCTGTTGGTGTCGCTGGAGACGACGTAGAGGGTGTCGCTGGAGGGATCGTAGGTAAGGCCCGCGGGAGCGAGGATGCCGTAGGTGGCGCTAACGGTGTGTGGGAAGCCGGTGATGATTTTGTTGAAGACTAGACCAGCGGAGGTGATGTTGGACTGGACGACCGAGCCGTCACCTGCGTCGGTGATGTAGAAGGCTTTGGGCGCGGTGGCGGTGGAGCCAGCGGGAAGGGTGGGGGATGCGAAGACCTGTCCCCAGGGCTGCATCCAGGGGTAGCTGGAGGCGAGGCTGGTGGCCAGCGTGCCGGAGGTGCTAAAGATGGGATTGTCGTTGGCCGTGTAGGCTGCGGCCCAGATGTTGTCTCCGGGGCTGAGTGCGAGGGAGTTGCATCCGGCGAGGGTGGCATCCTGAGCGATGCGCGTGGGCTTGGAGCCTGCTACCGGTTTGAGGTCGACGATGGTGGTTCCGGCACCGGCGTTGCCCTTACTGTCGTTGAAGTTACAGACGATGAGGTCGCCGGCAGTCATGAGGCCCGCGGTGATGGGTGCGATGGTGAGTCCGTAGGGGTTGGCGTCGCCGTTGGTGGGATCGACGGTGGAGCCGATGGTGGTGGTGGCGAGTTGTGCGATGACTGCAGTAGGAGCAGCGGGGGTGGTGGTGGTCGTGGTGGTGGAGTAGTTGGACATGCTGCTGCAGCCGGTGAGAGTTAGGGCAGCGGACAGGGCGGTGAGTTGCGAGATTCGAAGGGTGTTCATGTATGGCCTCATGGAGTGAACTGCGGTTACTGATTTGGAGTGTTGAGAACAGCCGTCCTTGGTGCGGGAGAGTGCGAGACGGTTGTTCTTTCCCATCAGACTCTTTGAGGAGCGAGCGGTGACGTCAGTGTTGAGTAAAAAGTTGCATAAAATTGATGGGATAGATAAACCTGCGCGGGTTGTTGAATATGTGGAGGTTTGGGATTGGTAGGTCCATTCGCAGAAGATTTGCGGGGCTGGGCAGGCTGAATTGCTACGAAGGATGTTTAGAAACTCGTATGAATTCGTAGGCATGGATGGGTAGGCGCTGCGGGTGGGGCATGATGCAGTTTGAAGCGCAAAAGAGGCAGCCTGATGGCTGCCTCTTTTGGGAAACTACATATTTTGTAACGGTATGAGTGGCTTATACGCCTACAGGCTCTGCGGCGCGGACGTTGACTGGGGTGAGCCAGTTGTAGCGGTCGGGCTTGGTGCCGTTGACGATGGCGAAGAACTCATCGTGGAGGGCCTTGGTGATGGGGCCCATGGTGCCATCGCCGACGAGGATGCGGTCGACGGAGCGGAGGTGGGTGACTTCGGCGGCGGTACCGGTAAAGAAGGCTTCGTCGCAGATGTAGAGCATCTCGCGGGGCATAGCCTGCTCGACGACCGGGATGCCGAGCTGCTTGGCGAGGGTGAGGATGGAGTCGCGGGTGATGCCGTTGAGGACGGAGTTGGCGAGTGGGGTGGTGTAGAGGGTGCCACCGCGGACGAGGAAGAGGTTTTCGCCGGAACCTTCGGAGAGGTATCCGTTAACGTCGAGGCCGATGCCTTCGTCGTAGCCGTTGGCTTCGGCTTCCATGCGGATGAGCTGGGAGTTCATGTAGTTGCCACCGGCCTTGGCCATGGCGGGCATGGTGTTGGGGGCGAGGCGGTTCCAACTGGAGATGCAGACGTCGGCACCGTTGTTGCCGGGGACGTACTTGCCCCAGGGGTAGTTGGCGATGTAGACCTCTACGGGCGACTTGAGGGGATTGACGCCGATCTCGCCGTAGCCGCGGAAGGCGACAGGGCGGATGTAGCAGGGAGCGACGCCGTTGGCTTCGACGACGCTGACGACAGCGGCGCACATCTGGTCTACGGAGTAGCCGAGGGGCATGCGGTAGACCTTGCCGGACTGCTCAAAGCGAAGCATGTGCTCGGGCAGGCGGAAGATGCTGGCGGCGGAGCCCTGAGCGTAGGCGCGGATTCCTTCGAAGATGGAGGAGCCGTAGTGGACGACGTGGGACATGACGTGAATCTGGGCTTTATCCCAGGGGATGAGATTTCCGTTGTGCCAGATGTTGGTGGTGGGCTGAATGGGCATGGATCGGCTCCTCGTATAAAGCTCGATTATAGCGGGGCGTGAAAGAATGGTGGAGTGATGTTTGATCCCCATAGCGTGAGTTTGTCTGGCTTGCAGCACTCGGTATATGTGCGGTTTTCGCTGCTGGCGCTGAGTTCGATATTTTTTCTGGTGGATCCGTTTGCGGCGCTGCCTACGTTTCTGGCCGTGACTGCGGGGGCCGACAAGGCGAAGCGGCGGCGGATGGCGGGCAAGGCATCGTTGACGGCGCTGCTGTTTCTGTCGGCGTTTGCTGTGGGGGGACAGTACATCTTCAAGATGTTCGGGATTACGCTGCCGGCGTTTGAGATTGCGGGTGGCATTATTCTGCTGCTGATTGGGCTGGACATGCTGGAGGCGAAGCGATCTGCGACGCAGGAGGTGATTGGAGAGGCGGAAGAAGCGGCGAGCAAGGAGGATGCGGGGATTGTTCCGTTGGGTATTCCGATGCTGGCGGGGCCGGGTTCGATTACGAGTGTGATGGTGCTGGTGGGACAGGCACAGACGAGTTGGCAGATGGGAGCGATTCTGGCGGCGATCGCGGTGACGGCAGGGATCTGCTACCTGGTGCTGGGGAACTCAGACCGGGTGGCACGAGCGCTGGGGGATACTGGTATTCGGATTCTGGTGCGGATTATGGGACTGCTGCTGGTGGCACTGGCAGTGCAGTACTTTGTGAACGGAATGGCGGATTTGGGCGTGATCAGCAAGCCGTAGCAGGGGTGCGAACGCCGGGGTGAAGTTCGGGTTCGAATTGAGTATGATGCCCCAGACTGTGGTTGCGGCTGGGTTACGGTTTTTGTTGGGGCGTAGCTGCAGCGATGAACTGGGGGAGCGTGCGGTGATGCTTTTGCGTCGGATAGGCGTAGTGTTGCTGGTGGTGTTGGTGGGGACGGCACCGGCGTGGGCCCGGTTCGAGCCGGTGACGTGCAAGAACAATGCATTTACCCCGCAGCAGGAGGTGACGGAGGGGGCGAAGGCGGCGGCTGAGGTGTACCAGGAGATGCCGGTGCTGCCGGATAGCGATCCAGTGGCGCGGTATGTGCAGCAACTGGGAGCGAAGCTGGTGTCGCATGCCCCGGTACTGCCGGGGGTGGGGCAGCAGTGGCCGTTCAACTTCCATGTGGTGGCGAGTGCGGATATCAATGCGTTTGCCCTGCCGGGTGGGGCGGTGTTTGTGAATATGGGGACGATCCAGGCGGCAGATACGGAGGCGCAGTTGGCGGGTGTGATGGCGCACGAGATCTCGCACGTCGTGATGCGACACTCGACCTGCAATACAACCAAGCAGCAGTCGCCGAAGCTGGGGTTTGGGATTGCAAGTGTGCTGTCCTCGGTGCTGCTGGGGGACTCTGCTTTGGGGACGCTGGCGCAGGGTGCTTTGGGGTTGGGGGCGAAGGCGACGTTTCTGAAGATGTCGCGCGAAGATGAGCAGCAGGCAGACCTGTTGGGGGCAGGGATTGCGTATGACTCGGGATATGATCCGCGGGGGATGGTGCAGTTTTTCGAGACGATTGAGGCCAAGTATGGCGCGGGTGGGGCGCAGTGGTTGAGCGATCATCCTAACCCTGGGAACAGGACGGAGTACGTGAGTGCGGAGATCGCGACGTTTCCTCGGCGGACGAATGCGGTGGTGACGACGCCGGAGTTTCAGCGGATGCATGCGTTAGCGATGGGGAATAAGACGTACTCCGCGACGGATGTATCGGCGGGTGTGTGGAAGCGAACGGGCGCGTATGCTAGCGGGCCGGGAGCAAGCGTGCAGGCGATGAGTGCGCCGGTAGCATCAGCGCAGGGGAGTGGTAATGGAA
>DAICZO010000176.1 GCA_027311125.1 Acidobacteriaceae bacterium | reverse complement strand
ACCTCCTCCCGCTGTCCCTGCCAGCCTACATCCAATCCGGCCTGCACGCACCAAGGAGACGATTTTTTCCGTCGTGCCCCGCGGCACTTTGCAGCATCGTCCGCCCCTGCTATCTCCCACCTACTCATTCTGCTGTTACTTAGCGCTCCCCTGATTTGGTAATCAGATTGCTTAAGTACGCACGTCGCCCGACTCTCTGAGCAAATTGCAGTCAGGGCAACGTCCCCTTGGGTTTTCACCCCGGCCCCGTCATTCGATAGTTCCAGGCCCCTTTCCCCGGTAAATCGCAGCAGCGCATTAGGGCTACGCCTCGGCGGCTTGTTGTGTATCGCTCCCAACCACGTTCTCGGCGGTTGCGCACCCACGCACAGTCAGAATGTGCGTATTCCATTTTGGCTCGCCAATGGAGGATGTATGAGCACCACGCACACTCGCACTTCGCATCGCACACTCCGCACTACCCTCATGCCCCCTCCCATTCCTGGCTGGATCGTCCAACTCTGGCCCACACCATCAACCTCAACACTGGCCCACCGCCAGGGAGTCCCTATGAAAAAACTACTGCTGTCCCTCACTGCAGTCTGCCTGCTCTGGGCCTTCGGCGCGAAGACTTCGCTGGCCGACCCCGTCCTCCAGGGTGTTCTCTTCAACGTCAACGGAACCCAATCCACTGACTTCTCCGATCCCAACTTCAATACCTCCAGCTTCAACACCTCCACTGGGCTAGGAACCCTCACCTACACCTACAACCCCGGCACCACTGGCTCCGCCTTCTTCGACGCCTGGGTCAACCACGACATCGGCACCCCCTACTACAACGAATACGGCACCGCGTCCGGCACGCCCGCCGCAGGCCAGTCCTGGGAAATAGGCGACAACACCAACTCCAGCATCTACGCCGATACCCAGAACAATGCCCTCACCAACACCAACTATCTCCCGCAGGGTAACGACAACTTTCTCAACAACTGCACGCCCCCCAACTGCAACGGCGACGCCACCATGGCCATGGGCTTTGCCTTCACCCTCGGTTCGAACGAACAGGAACTCATCACCCTCACCTTCGGCACCACCCAGCCCACCAGCGGCTTCTATCTCGATCAGACCCACCCCACCGACGCAGCCAACTCGGTTCAGTCCGACGTCTACTTCTCCATGACGGCCGTCACTGAGCCTGCTGGCAGCGGACCACCACCTCCGCCATCCGTTCCGGAACCCAGCACCTGGGCTATCCTCGCTACTGGCATCGGCGCTGGTCTCACCCAACTCCGCAAGCGGATTAGCCTGCACTCCAGCAGAAAGAATCTCGGTCTCTTCGCCCTCGTCGCTGCCGCACTCATCGTCGTGCCGGCAGCCAGTGCCACCACCCCCACGGTCAGCACCGTACCCTGGGATCCCGCCAACCCTGCTGCGCCACACACCGCCTACGCCGGTGCCAACATTGTTCTCGGCGCTACCACCAACCTCCAGGGCTCCAGCGACGCCTTCACCTACTCTTGGAACTTCGGCGATGGCAACACTACCGCCGCCGCCCCTGTCACCAATCCCAATAACATCGCCGCGAACCACGTCTATGCGGGTACCACCATCGGACAGACCTGGACCGCTGTCGTCACCGTTATCGACACCGTCACTCACGAGCAGGCCACCGGAAACTACCTCGTCATCTGGGAGCCCAATAACCTCTCCTCGCGCGTCAACGTCGCCATCGATCTCGGCCTCTGGTACATGCACGCCAGCATGAATCACCCATCGGCTACCACCGGCAATTGGGATTCTTGTAGCTCTGGCTACAGCTTCGATTGCAGCGGTTACGGCTCCAACACCGCCGCCAACGTTCAGGCCTTCGAAGTCAACGGACACACCGCCGCAGGACCCGCTACCGATCCCTACACTAGCGATGTCCAGGAGGGGCTCAACCAGATGTTTACCCGCCTCAGCAGCTATAGTGTCACCTCCAAGACCTACAACTACAACCCAGCACTCGTCACCTTCGGTTGCAGCGACGGCTCAGCGCCGCCATGTACTCTGCCCGCAACCCAGGTCTTCTATAACGCCGGAGCTACCTCCTGCACCACCCCGCCCTGTTCCTTCACCTTCGACTCCAACGCCAATGGCAACTACATCCTTGCCGCTCAGGTCTACCCCATGTACG
>DAICZO010000172.1 GCA_027311125.1 Acidobacteriaceae bacterium | reverse complement strand
TCCCCCTCCTGGTCGCCGAACGGGCAGTTCATCGCCTTCGCATGGAACCGCAAGTACGGCCCCGGAGCACCCGGTGGACAGGACATCTACGTCATGGAGGTCGCCACCAAGCGTTGGATTCAGCTTACCCACGACGGCGGCCGCTGCGACTTCCCTTCCTGGTCTCCGGATGGTCGCCACATCACCTATGCCAACACTGCCGACGGCCGCCCGGAACACATGAAGATCTGGACCATGCTGGCGGATGGTACCCAAAAGCGCGCTCTCACCAGCGGTGGCGCCGACATGCCAAACTGGAGTTGGAAGTAGCCGTACTTCATGAAACGATGATTAACAGGAACAAGACAGGTTGCAACTGACCTTTCCAAAGACTTTAGAATGAATCAAGCACCGCAGGAGAGTATGACCATGAGCACGACCCCAACGACGCTTCGCAGAATCTTCCTTCTGGCCGCCACCGCCATCGCCATCAGTGCCGTGACCGGCTGCCACAAGAAGGCCAGCGGCATCGACCCCAACAGCCTGGCTCCCATGCCTGCCGCAGCGGCTGCGGCGCCGACAGCGACCATTACTGCCGATCCCCTGGCCATTGATCTGGGCCAGTCCGTCGTGCTTAACTGGCGCACGCAGAACGCCACCGTCGTCACCATCGACGGCATCGGCGAAGTCAACGCCAACGGTACCCAGACCGTGGCTCCGGCAAACTCCACCAACTTCCACCTGGTCGCCAAAGGCGATGGCGGTACCACTGAGGCTAACGTTCGCGTGACTGTGCGCGTCCCCGTTGCCCCAACCGTGCCCGCCAACACAGGTGGCGGAGACATGGGCACCGACGAGGCCTTCCACCAGAACGTGCAGGATGCCTTCTTCGACTACGACAGCTACGATCTCCGCCCGGATGCTCAGGCGTCCACACAGCAGGCTGCGTCCTACCTGGCAGCGCACCCAGCCATCCATATCGTGATCGGTGGCTACGCCGACGAGCGCGGATCGGCTGAGTACAATCTGGCTCTCGGCGAGAATCGCGCCAACTCCGCACGCACCGCTCTGGTCGCTGCCGGTGTCGCTCCCAACCGTATCCGTGTGATCAGCTACGGCAAAGAGAAGCAGTTCTGCACCGAATCGACTGAGACCTGCTGGCAGCAGAACCGCCGCGCTCAGTTCACCATCGATCGCTAACCGCTGCATCCATCACTCCATCAGCCCTCGCCCCATGGTGAGGGCTGATGGCATAGCCACCAAGGCAGGTTCGTTCCCATGCGCACATCGTCTCGCACCTCCACTTCTGTAACGCCCTCCCGCACTGTCGCCCCCAGCCGCGCCAATCGCTTTGTGCTATCGCTGTTGTGCGTCGGCCTGGCCGTCTCCGCTGCGCCGGCCTTCGCGGTCAACAAGGACATGGTGCAGCTACAGACGCAGGTGCAGCAGCTTCAGGATGCGGTCGCACGGCTGCAACAATCGAACGACGAGCGCATGGGCGTGCTGAAGGATCTCGTCCAGCAAAGCTCCGATGCGGTCAATAAGATGTCCGTGAATGTGGAAGCCTTGCAGAAGCAGATGCAGACCCAGCAGGATGCGCAGAACGCCAAGATCGACCAGATATCCGGACAGATCCAGTCCTTGAACGACTCTCTGGACGAGTTGAAGACGCGTCTGGGCCGCCTGGAGAAGCTGACCCAGGACGTTCAGAATCAGCAGCAGTCGATGAGTGCCAGCATGCAGAATCTGCCCGCTGGGACGGGAGCACCTGCTGGTGCGGCCATACCCGCAGGAGCCCAGCCCACCGCTCCAGCCCCTGCGGAGGTTGCGCCAGCACCGGTCACTGGCAAAAAAGGCAAGCCTCTCGCTGCCTTGCCCGCCATGCCAGCTACCTCCGAAGCTCCCGCCGCACCGCCCGTGGATGAGCTGTACAAGACCGCCCTCGGCGACTATATGTCGGCCAAGTATGCGCTCGCAGCCGCGGAGTTCGGGGATGTGGTCAAGTTCTATCCCGACAACGCACTGGCCGGAAACGCCTACTACTATCAGGGTGAGATCGACTATCGCGCCGGACACTACCCGGCCGCAGTGAAGAACTACGACAAGGTGCTGGAGCAGTATCCCGACAACAACAAGGTACCAGTGTCACACCTGCACAAGGGTCAGGCCTTGATCGCGCAGAAGCAGAACGAAGCCGGTATCCGCGAGCTTCGCAGCCTGATTCAGCGCTTCCCGAACTCGCCGGAAGCCATGCAGGCACGCAGCAAACTCAGCGGCATGGGCGTCCCGGTCACTCCTCGCCGGTAGTAGGGCCGCTGTTTACCAGCAAGACTTAGTTGCGGATGCCCTGCATCAGGGCTTCCATCTCTTCGCGCTCGGCTCCGGTAGGCGGCAGTAGAGGCAGACGCGGCCTTCCGCCAAAGTAGCCATTCAAATCGCAGGCAAAGCGAATCGCAGGCACACCCAGTGCCACCTCGATGCGATCAGCAGCCT
>DAICZO010000171.1 GCA_027311125.1 Acidobacteriaceae bacterium | reverse complement strand
CGTACCGTGCCGTGGGTGCGCCAACCGCAGGTGCGGTGGACGCGAACGGAAGCGCCAAGCCGAGCGGGACGACGGCTGCGACGAGTGCGAACAAGGCCCAGGCAACCACGGCAAGCCGGAGAGCCAAGCAGAGTGCGACGCATAGCAAGACGCCGCCTGCACCTGCGGGGACGACGTTTCTCGATGAGGAGTTGAAGGGCTACCTGTTGAGCTATGGTGGTGCGCCGACCTACATCTACACGGCCCACACGGATGGGACCGGAGCAGCGCTGATCTACGTGACGATTGTGGCGCAGGCGGATGCGATGGGCGAGATCAAGCCAGCGATCCAGAGCGTGACGGATGCGGCGCATCTGGATCGCACGCCGCGCATGAAGCCCGTGGATGCCGTGGATGTAGAGGCAAGCAACCGTGCGAGCCTGTTGTTCGAGCTGCGCCAGAAAAATGCCCGGCAGTTTGCGTTGTATCGCGTGATTGGCGCGCAGGCGGAGCAGATCTTTCTGACAGGGACGACGCAGTAGAACGGCCCGGGGCTAAAGCCCGCTCTGTTTGTGGCTTGATTCAGGGGCCTGAAGGCCCCTGCTCCCACCGGGTCGAGCTTCGCTTGATGGGGTGTGGTTTGTCTTCCGGGGGGGCGGTCTCTGCTCCATCCGGGTCAAGCCGAAGCAGAGGCTCCTTGCGGCGACGAGGTTGGAGACCTCGAGCTCCCAGCGGCTGTTGCAGGAGCCTGAAGGCCCCTGCTGCAGCCGGGCCGAGCCTTGCTCGATGTGGTTTGGTTTGTCTTTCTGGGGGATCATGCTGGCCATCATCAGCGCAAATTAATGATTGGTCTGTACCTTGGATTGACTGGGCCTATCGCTTGATCTCTCGACTCATCGCCGTATTGACTCTCGCGCTTGGTCTTGTGACTGGGATGGCGCAGTCGCGATATCAGGTGCACGGCACAGTGACGGACAAGACGGGTGCGGCTGTACCGGGGACGGTGGTGACGCTGCAGACGTTGGATGGTGGGGCGGTGATGCAGGACGTCTCCGGAGCGATGGGCGAGTTTACGTTGCGGGGCGTGCTGGCGGGGCGCTACGTGGTGGTGATACCGGCGGCGCATGGGTTTGCGGGACAAACGTTGCCGCTACAGGTTGCTGGTGCGATAGCAATGCTGAAGATCACGCTGGCGCTGGACCAGGTAAGCCAGACGGTAGAGGTAGCCAACGATGCACCCCTGTCGCTGGATGCCACGGATAACAAAGATACGGTCACCATGACGGGCGATAGCCTGCAGCGATTGCCGGTGTTCGATCAGGACTTTGTTGGTGCGTTGACCCCGTTTCTTGATCCGGGCTCTATCTCCGCGGGTGGGGTGAGCATTGTGGTGGATGGGGTGGAGATGAAGGGGTCTACGGTGTCACCGTCTGCGATTGCAGAGGTGAAGGTGAATACCGATCCTTACTCGGCGGAGTTCAGCCGGCCGGGGCGTGGGCGGATCAACATCATTACCAAGCCGGGCTCTCCGGAGTACCACGGAACGCTGAACTTTATTGTGCGGGATGCGGTGTTCAACGCGACGAACTACTTTGCACCGGTGCGTCCGCCGGAGCAGCGCCGCATCTACGAAGGCGATGTGACGGGTCCGGTGGGCCATGGCGGACACACGACGTTTTTGATCTCCGGGGACAGGAAGGAAGACGATACGGCGGTTGCGGTGCATGCGTTTGGACCGCAGGGGCTGATTGCGGCCAATGTGCAGGCCCCGGCGCGGGACACACAGATTACGGGGCGTGTGGCCCATGACTTTTCGCCAGCGCATCGGCTATCGGTGGGGTACAACTTCGAGTACGGCACGCGCCAGAACAGCCTGGTGGGAGGGTTGGTGCTGGCTGAGGCGGGCGTGAATACGGACTCGCGTGAGGATGACGTGATTCTGAACGACCGGATGATTTTTTCTCCGCACCTGTTCAACCAGTTGCAGATTACGTTTGAAAAAGATGAGGACGTGAGCCGCAGCGTGACCGATGCACCGGCGCTGCAGGTGCAAGCGGCGTTTATTGGTGGAGTGGCGCAGGCCGATGTTCACCGGACGGAGAATACGGTCCACATCAACGAGATTGTAAGTTGGACGCACAAGCAGCACTATGTGCGCTTTGGCGCGAATATTCCGCAGATCAGCCGCCGCGCGCTGGATGACCATAGCAATCGGCTGGGTACGTTTGGCTTCAACTCGCTGGCAGATTATGAGC
>DAICZO010000163.1 GCA_027311125.1 Acidobacteriaceae bacterium | reverse complement strand
GGGGCGGGGTATTAATCTTGACGTCCAGACGTCAAAGTTCTAAGGTGTCACTATGAGCAATGCTCCAGGGCGTGTACGAGACTCAATCATTAGCTTTTTGAGCAAGGCGAGTTGTGCTTCTATCGACGAGATACACGACTTCGTTTCGGTGAACTTAGGGGACGTTCCAGCTTCATCGGTGCGGTCTTATCTTAGTCTGAATACTCCTGGACAATTCACGAGAACAGCAAAGGGGCGTTATGCCTTGGCGTCTGTTTATTCAACTCCATGGGAGGCTCAGGGTCCGGGGCGAGTCGTCACGAAGATTGGAAGAGCGACTCTTTACTCAGCCGATTGCAAGAATTGGCTTTCCTCTCGCGATGACAATTCAGTTCATGCCGTGATCACCGACCCACCGTATGGTCTCCACGAATACACTGCAAAGGAGCAAAATAAGCTCCGCGGGGGTAAAGGTGGCGTGTGGCGGATTCCCCCGTCGTTCGATGGTCACCAGCGGTCGCCCTTGCCTAGATTTACTGTTTTGAGCGATGACGACAGGGCGATTCTTCAAGTGTCCTTTAGGACCTTAGCGAGTTTGCTATACCGTGTGCTTGTTCCTGGCGGTAATGTGGCAATTGCGAGTAACCCATTGCTGTCGCATTTGGTTTCGTCTGCATTCGCGGCGGCTGGTTTTGAGATCAGGGGTTCAATTGTTCGATTAACCATGACCATGCGTGGTGGTGATCGGCCGAAGAACGCCCATGAGGAGTTTAGTGATGTAAGCGTCATGCCGCGATCGATGTGGGAGCCATGGGTGATCGCGAGGAAGCCGTTGCAGGGAAGAGTACAAGACAATTTGCGTCTTTGGAAGACCGGCGGCTGGCGGAGGATTTCAGCGAACCGACCTTTTGGCGACGTGATTAGATCAAGTCCGACGACGGCGCGGGAACGGAGAATTGCCAACCATCCTTCTCTGAAACCACAGTCATTTCTGCGGCAACTGGTCTATGCGTCTCTGCCGCTGGGGGAGGGCGTTGTTCTTGATCCATTTGCTGGGTCGGGGTCAACGTTAGCTGCTTGCAACGCAGTTGGCTACGACAGCATTGGCGTCGAACGAGATCCGATCTACGCTGAGATGGCGGCGAAGTCCATCGATCCCCTAAGCCGAATCGAGCTTGTAGACCCAATTGGCCCGCAGCTTTTTGATGCCATCGCGGTCTAGTGTAGCGGTTCTAGTTCCAAGTTCACCGCGGGCATTTTTTCTGAAGTCGTCCACCGTCACCTGGGATAGATAGAGCTCAGAAAATCGCATCGGACGCCGGTTTTGCGCTGGTTCAGTCTTTGTATCGACTTGATAGACAAAGACGCACATCCATTGATTTCGTCCGCCGTGTGTATCCACTGCTCCACCCGACTTGCGCGTTGTTTTGATCTCAATGCCTTGTTCCCCCGCTTTAGCCGAGTTGTTTGCATACTTCCCGTTGACGAGGAGATCGGGGTGTCCGTTGTGGTAGTTGTTTTGGACGAGTGTTCTGGAGTGCTTTGCAAGGCTTGCTGTCAGCATGTCCGAGAGCAGGCCTGACATATTTGCTGGTCGCAGCAGGTCATCGAGCCTTGGTAGCCCACGATCAAGAAAGAATGTATTTACATCAAAGAGGAAGTCGTAGACATCTTCCATGGCGATCTGAAAATCATTCAGCCTAAGAGAGTAGGGAAGAACTCTATCACCATTGAACCGCGTTGGGTCGACCTTCTCTCGAACTTGCATGTTCCTCCGTTTTGAATATCCGGTTAAGCATACTCGACGCCTTAGCCGAGGTCAGGGAGTTCTTGGATATCCGATGACGGATTGTAGGTTCGCTTTAGGAGAAAGATGCTGACGAAGGAGTTGAGGACGAGGCTGCAGGCGGGCACGACAAGCTGGGAGTGTCTCTGGCAGAGCGGATTCGCTACACTAGAGGAAATGGGAACTTTGAAGGCAGTACGAGGGACGCGGGATTTGCTTCCGCCGGAGACGGAGCTTTGGAACCGGGTGGAGGCGGTAGTGCGCGGGGTGTTTGCGCGGTATGGGTTTGGCGAGATTCGGACTCCGGTGTTCGAGGATACGCAGCTGTTTGCGCGGGGCGTGGGGGAAGAGACAGATATTGTCTCGAAGGAGATGTATACGTGGCAGGACCGGCAGCGTTCTGAGAGCGGTGTGGGGCAGAGTCTGACGCTGCGTCCGGAGAATACGGCGGGGGTGGTGCGGGCGTATATCGAGCACAAGATGGCCGATAGCGGGATGCTGCAGAAGCTGTATTACATTGGGCCGCAGTTTCGCCGGGAGCGTCCGCAGCGGGGGCGTTACCGGCAGTTCTGGCAGATTGGCGCGGAGGTGATTGGGCCGGCGTGGTCGGGTTCGGACAGCGCGATTCGTGATGCCGAGGTGCTGGAGATGCTGGCGACGCTGCTGGATGAGCTGGGGATCAAGGGCTGGCGGCTGGCGTTGAATTCGGTGGGTTCGTCGACGGACCGTCCGCGGTATGTGGCGGCGTTGCGGGAGGCGCTGGAGCCGGTGAAGGCGGGGATGTGCGAGAACTGTCAGCGGCGTGCGGAGACGAATCCGCTGCGGGTGCTGGACTGCAAGGAGCCGGGCGACCAGGCGGTGATTGATGCGCTGCCGAAGATTGCGGAGTATCTGGATGAGGCCAGCCGGGAGCACTTTGCGCAGGTGAAGGCGGCGCTGGATGCGTGCGGCGTAGCGTATGTTGTGGAGCCCAGGCTGGTGCGGGGGCTGGACTACTACACGCGGACGACGTTTGAGTTTACGGTGGCGGATGGCAGCGGGCTGGGCACGCAGAACGCGTTGCTGGGCGGCGGCCGGTATGACGGGTTGAGCGAGATGCTGGGCGGCCCGAAGGCTCCGGGAATCGGGTTTGCGATCGGCGAGGACCGGCTGATTTTGACGCTGCAGGCGCAGATGGCGCTGGCGGCGGATACCACACTGGCGGGGAAGAAGCTGGATGCGTTTATAGCGCCGATGGGCGTGGCGCAGAATGCAGCAGCGCTGGTGCTGGCCAAGGAGTTGCGGGCGCAGGGCCTGACGGTCGAGGTTGGCGATGGGACGTTCCGGCTGCGGAAGTCGTTTGAAGCGGCGGATAAGCTGGCGCATCGGATGGTGATTGTCGGAGAGGATGAGGTTTCGTCCGGTATTCTGACGGTGAAGTATTTTGAGGCTGGCGAACAGACGAAGGTGCCGCGGAGTGAGTTGGCGCAGGTGCTGCGAGGCTGATGGCTGGCGTGATGGATCGAGCAAAGTAGCTCAGGTAAGGAAGACTTGTGACTCTTGATTTTCTAGGTAGTTTGCAGCGTACGCATATGTGTGGAGTTCTCCGGCCGGAGCAGGCTGGCGAGGACGTGGTGTTGATGGGCTGGGTGAACCGGCGGCGCGACCACGGGAACCTGATCTTTCTGGATGTGCGGGACCGCACGGGCATCACGCAGGTGGTGCTGGATAAGGAAGTGTCTGCGACGGCGCATGCGAAGGCGGAGACGGCGCGCTCGGAGTATGTGGTGGCGGTGAAGGGTAAGGTTCGGCGGCGGGGCGAAGGGCTCGGCAATCCGAACATGGTGACGGGCGAGATTGAGGTGGTGGCGACGGAGTTGCTGCTGCTGAATGAAGCGAAGACGCCGCCGTTCTCGCCTGCGGAAGACGCGATTGCAAACGAAGAGGTGCGGCTCAAGTACCGCTATCTGGATCTGCGCCGGGCAGAGATGCAGAAGAACTTCAAGATGCGGCACGAGGTGGCGCGGGCGATTCGCACGTATCTTTCCGATGAAGGATTTCTGGAGATCGAGACGCCGTTTATGACGCGTTCGACGCCGGAGGGAGCGCGGGATTACCTGGTGCCGAGCCGGGTTCATGCGGGTAGTTTTTATGCGCTGCCGCAGTCGCCGCAGATCTTCAAGCAGATTCTGATGATCTCGGGATTCGATAAATACTTCCAGATTGCGCGCTGCTTCCGCGATGAGGATCTGCGTGCTGATCGGCAGCCGGAGTTTACGCAGATCGACCTGGAGATGACGTTTCCGAAGCAGGAGACGGTGTTCCGGGTGGTGGAGGGCTTCTTGAAGGCGGCCTTTGCGACGGCGGGAATCTCTCTGACGCCGCCGTTTGTGCAGATGACGTATGACGAGGCGATTCGGCAGTACGGGATCGACAAGCCGGACATGCGTTTGCCGGCGATGGTGGAGTTGACCGATGCGCTGACCGCGGAGTTGCGGGAGACGTTGAAGATTGAGCAGAAGCTGCCGGTGCTGGGCTTTGTGATTCCAGAGGCTGGAGGGCTGAGCGGGACGCAGAAGCGCGGTCTGGTGGAGGAGATTCGGACGACCTTTGGGGAGTGCGGGCTGGACTTTCTGGATGTGGCCCGGCTGAAGACGAATGAAGCCTTTGCTCCGCTGGCGGCGACGATTGAAGCCCGGATGGCGGTTGGTGCCGCGGACCTGTTGGTGGTGATTACGCCAAAGCTGGGGACGCCGGAGAAGTGGAACTACGATCCGCAGTGGATCTACAAGCGGGTGGGCGGGCTGCGGCTGCAACTGGCGCAGAAGTTCGCGGACAAGCACAAGCGTTTTGAGAAGACCGGCACCGAGGCGGACTTCAAATTTCTGTGGGTCACGGACTTTCCGATGTACGAGTGGGACGAGGAGTCGAAGGTGTGGAACGCGGCGCATCATCCGTTCACGTCGCCCCATGAGGAAGACATCAAGGCGGGCCGGTTGGTGAACGACAAGGGCGCGGTGCGTGCGCTGGCGTATGACATTGTGCTGAATGGGACGGAGCTGGGTTCAGGCTCGATCCGTATTCACCGGCAGGATGTGCAGGCGGAGATCTTCCGTTCGCTGGGCATGACGGACGCTGAGGCGAAGGAGCGGTTCGGGTTCTTCCTGGATGCGCTGGAGTATGGCACGCCACCGCATGGCGGTATTGCGCTGGGGCTGGACCGGATTGTGATGATTCTGGCGGGGGCGACGAGCCTGCGCGAGGTGATTGCGTTCCCGAAGACGGCCAAGGCGATCGACCTGATGGTGGATGCGCCGACGCCGGTGAGCGAGCAGCAGATGAAGGAGTTGAGCCTGCGGACGGTGGTGCGGAGCTAGTCTCCGCACCGGCAGGGCTGGGGATTAGGCGGGAATGGAGATTGGCGTCAGCGTTGGTATTGTTGGTCGCTGACGTGTTCCAGCCACTCGACGACCTGGCCATCGAGGCGTTCCTGAATGGCGATGTGGGTCATGGCGGTGGTGGGGGTGGCGCCGTGCCAGTGTTTTTCTCCGGGGGAGAACCAGACGACGTCGCCGGGGTGAATCTCTTCGATGGGCCCGCCTGCGCGCTGGACCCATCCGCAGCCGGCGGTGACGATCAAGGTCTGTCCGAGGGGGTGGGTGTGCCAGGCGGTGCGTGCTCCGGGCTCGAAGGTGACGGAGGCGCCGGCAACCAGGGCGGGGTCGGGTGCTTGAAAGAGCGGGTCGATGCGGACGGTGCCGGTGAACCAGTCTGCGGGACCTTTGCCGGAGGGTTGGGAGCCGATGCGTTTGATTTCCATGGGGTGATTTTACCGGGGCAGGGTGATGGAAGCCTGACTGGATGCCGATATCTGTCGGTATGACGGTCTATGTTGCTTCAGAGGTCGGTTCAGGTTCGGGTGCTCGCACATATGGTGCGAAGCGCTCTTTCGGCAGGCGGGGTGTGGCTGGTGCGGGAGTGCTGCGCTGGTTGGCGCGGTGGTTTGACGGCTTAGCGGAGCGTGGGGGAG
>DAICZO010000285.1 GCA_027311125.1 Acidobacteriaceae bacterium | reverse complement strand
GAGTATCCGGAGCGCGATCTGAGCATTGTGGACATACTGCCGGCGGGGTGCAGCAAGGGCTCTGCGCTGGTACGGCTGATGGCAGAGCGCGGGGTGCATGCGGGCGAACTGTTGGCGATGGGGGACAACTGGAACGATCTCTCCATGCTGGAGTTAGCGGGCCGCGGCGTGCTGATGGGGAACGCCCCCAGCGACCTGAAAGCGTTGGCTGCAGAGCGCGGATGGCAGGTGGGCAAGCGACATGATGAGGACGGAGTCGCTGAGGCGATCGAAGCGGCATTGAACCTGCCAGTGGACCCGTTGCTGGCGGTCACCCGATAGTGGGAGCCGGTGGCGCGCCGGGAGTCAAAGCACGGTGATAGGCTTTGAGGGTGGCGATACGAGGCAACGCGAGCGGAAAGATGCTGACGACGGCTAAGCTGACGGCGACCGGTGTTCTGACGGCAATGCTATTGCTGGCAGGTCTGACTTCGGCTGCGCAGGCGGCCGAGCATATTACGCTGCGCAATGGATTTGAGCTGGACTGTGTGGGCCAGGCTGCTGTTGGCGACCGTGTCCGCCTGTACATGACGGGCGAAGAGGGCGGCTATCTGGAAGTGGCTGCGGATGCGATCCTGCGGGTTGAGCCGATCGCCGATGCGCTTCCGCCAATTGTGCCTGTAACGGTTACACATGCTGCAACAGCCAGCTTGCCAGCTCCTGCGGTCGAACTGACCCGGGCTGAGATGCACGAGATGCTGGCCCATGCCGGGGCAGCCCACCACATCGATGAAGATCTACTGGCGAGTGTGGTCCGGGCAGAGAGCGGCGGGCAGGTGCGGGCGGTGTCGCGAACCGGGGCACGCGGGCTGATGCAACTGATGCCCGGAACTGCGAGTGAACTGGGTGTGCAGGATGCCTTCCAGCCGGCGCAGAATATCGCTGGCGGAACGGCGTATCTGGATGCGTTGCTGACGCGATATCACGACAATGCTGCGCTGGCACTGGCGGCGTACAACGCTGGTCCGGCGGCAGTGGACCGGTATCGTGGCGTGCCTCCGTACCGGGAGACGCGGGCATACGTCGCGCGGGTGATTCGGGAGTTCAACCGGCGCAAGCAGATGGAACTGACGGCCAGAGTGCAGTAGATTTGGTGGGCAGCGGCAGAGTCTGCGCGTAGATTAAGGAAGCTATGAAGAATCGTAACGGTGTTCTTTGGTTTGCCGGCGTGGTGGTGCTGGTCGTGGTGGTGGTGCTGTTTCGCGACAAGATTCAGTTTAACTGGGGAACATTCTGGCAGC
This sequence comes from Acidobacteriaceae bacterium, assembly GCA_027311125.1. Lineage (GTDB taxonomy): Bacteria > Acidobacteriota > Terriglobia > Terriglobales > Acidobacteriaceae > Edaphobacter. Next base: position 13,755 of record DAICZO010000285.1, on the reverse strand, counting down.
AGTTGCAGCATGTCAGCCTGAGGCATATTGCCGCGGGCATTGCGCTGATCTATGCGACGTACTGGTTGCGGGCAGTGCGCTGGTCGGTATTTGTGGCGCCGACCAAGAAGGTGGCGCCCAGTGCTTTGCTGGGGTCACAATTTATCGGGTTTACGGCTGTGGCGCTGTTTGGCCGACTGGCAGACCTGACGCGACCGTACCTGGTGGCGAAGCGGATCCAGTTGCCGCTGAGTTCGCAGATCGCGGTGTACACGATTGAGCGGATGTTCGACCTGGGCGCGGCGGCGGTGATCTTTTCGAGTGCGCTGGCATTCACCCCCAAGGACCTGCCTCATCATGAGGTGTTTGTAAAAGCCGGGCTGGTGAGCCTGGCCCTGACGGCGTTCCTGGCGATTTTTGCGTTGGTCGTGCGGGTTGCTGGGGGTGCGGTGGCGGGATTTGCGCGGGTGACGCTGGGCGGCCTCTCCAAGCCGCTGGCGGAAGGCATTGCGAGCAAGATTGTGGGATTTCGGGATGGGCTGAATGCGCTCTCGTCGCTGCGGGACTTCGGGTTGGTGCTGGTGATCTCACTGGCGATGTGGGGCATGATCGGCGGGGCGTACCTGCAGACCGCACATGCCTTTGTGCAGACGCCGGAGTTGGCGGGGCTGACCTACTCGCGCACGATGCTGCTGATGGCGGCGAGTATCGGCGGGTCGCTGCTGCAGTTGCCGATTATCGGCTGGTTCACGCAGATTGCGGTGACAGCGACGGCGATGCATGAGTTCTACGGAGCCCCGGTCGAAGACGCGACGGCGTGTGGCGCGATGCTGCTGGTGGTGACGTTTCTATGCATTATCCCCACAGGACTGGCGTATGCGCGGCTGGAGCACGTGAGCCTGAAGAAGGTCGCGCAGGAGAGCGAAGCGGCGGCGGTGGAGCAGGTTTAGCGGTAGTAGTTGCGGCCACTGCTAGAATCGTATCAATCCGATGAAGTGTCCTTATTGTGGTTTTATCCAGGATCGAGTTGTAGATTCACGCGAGAGTAAAGAGGCGGATTCGATTCGTCGGCGGCGCGAGTGCGAGGGTTGCAACAAACGGTTTACGACGTACGAGCGGATCGATGAGATCCCGTACATGGTGGTTAAAAAAGAAGGCCGGCGGGAGAAGTTTGATCGGCAGAAGGTGCTGAACGGGCTGCTGCACGCGTGCGAGAAGCGGCCTGTGCCTGCGGTGAAGCTGGAGCAGATTGTCGACGAGACCGAAGCCTATGTGGTGGATTCGCCCGAGCGGGAACGCTCAACGAGCGAGATTGGCGAGTTGATCATGACGCGGTTGAAGGACATCGACACGGTGGCCTACATCCGGTTTGCGAGCGTGTATCGCGACTTCAAGGATGTACGAGAGTTCAAGGCGGAGCTGGAAGAGTTATTGAGCGGCAAAGATCCGAAGAAGCGACGTTAGCAGGCGACATAGAAATAGAAACGACTGTACATAAATCCACGAACGACTGAACTTATTTGATCCGGGAGAGCAGACAGGCATGACGACAGTAAAGCGAACACATGAGATTACGTTGATTCCAGGCGATGGGATTGGTCCTGAGGTCTCCGGCGCGACGGTAGAGATTCTGGAAACGGCTGGTGCGGCGACCGGGGTCGCGTTTGAGTGGCATCGCTTTGCAGCCGGGGCCGAGGCCTTCGAGCAGACGGGCGAGTATATTCCGAAGGCTCTCTACGACTCGATCGAAGAGGACCGGGTGGCGCTGAAGGGGCCGGTGACGACGCCGATCGGTGGCGGCTTCTCGTCGATCAATGTGACGCTGCGACAGAAGTTTGAGCTGTTCGCGAATTTTCGTCCGGTAAAGAATCTGCCAGGCCTGAAGACGCGTTATCCGGGACTGGACATCATCATCGTGCGCGAGAACATGGAAGACCTGTACGCCGGTCTGGAGCATGTGGTGGTGCCGGGGGTGGTTCAGGCGCTGAAGATTATTACGGAGAAGGGTTCGACGCGGATCGCGAAGTTTGCCTTTGATTACGCCCGCAAGCACGGACGCAAGAAGGTGCATGCGATCCACAAAGCCAACATCATGAAGCTGTCGGACGGACTGTTTCTCAGTTGCTGCCGGAAGGTGCATGAGGGTTTTAGCGAGATCGATTACCACGAGCACATTGTGGACAATACCTGCATGCAGTTGGTGATGAACCCGTACCAGTACGACATTCTGCTGACGGAGAATCTGTACGGCGATATTCTGAGCGATCTGTGCAGCGCGTTTGTGGGCGGTCTGGGACTGGTTCCAGGTGCGAACCTGGGCACGGAGTGCGCGATCTTTGAGGCGGTACACGGCTCGGCTCCGGACATCGCCGGTAAGGGGCTGGCGAATCCGACAGCCCTGCTACAGAGCGCGGTGCTGATGCTGCACCACCTGAACGAAGGTGAGACCGCAGAACGCGTACAGGCGGCCATCGAGCAGGTGTATGCCGAGGGCAAGACGCTGACGAAGGACGTCGGCGGCACCAGCGGCACCCGAGCGTTCACGGACTCAGTGCTGGCGGCCTTGCAGTCTCCGGTAGCGGCGGCGGTTTAGCTCGTACCTGATGGGCGGTTCCTGCATCGTAATGGTTTGCGGAGGAAGTATGAAGCGGATGTCTGGGTTGGTTGTGGCCGGTGCGGCCATGTGTCTGTGTGGCGTGCTGGTGGGTTGTAAGCCGGATGCCGCGGTGCGGCAGGGCGCGGTGATCGGCAAGGGCACGAAGGCTGTGGTCTCTCCGCTGGACCCGGCGACACTGGGCGATCTGGAGGGCACGGTGAAGTTTGTGGGCAAGCCACCGGCGCGGGTGCAGATCGACATGAGTCAGGACCCGGCGTGCGGCATGTCTGGCGGCGGCGACAACTACTCCGAGCAGTACGTGGTGCACGACAGCGGCCTGGCCAATGTGTACGTGTATGTCAAGAGTGGGCCGGCGGTCGCGTTGACCGCACCATCAACGACAACCACGCCAGTGGTGATGGACCAGATTGGCTGCCGCTACTCGCCCCATGTCATCGCGTTGATGCGCGGAGGATCGGTCGAGTTTCGTAACTCCGATGTGACGATGCACAACATCCACACCATGCCGGTGACGGTTGGCGAGCAGGCCATCGACGTCTCGCAAGGGCCGAAGGGCGCACCCAAACAGGTGACGTTTGACCATGCGGAGATGATGATTCCGGTGCGATGCAACAACCATCCGTGGATGAATGCGTTTATCAATGTTGCAGAGACGCCGTTCTTTGCCGTGACGGACGCGAACGGACACTTCGAGATCAAGGGTTTGCCAGCGGGAAACTACGTGCTGGGTGCGGTGCATGAGAAGCTGGGCGAGCAGACGCTAAATCTGACGGTCGCAGCGCATGAAACAGCCAAGGCCAGCTTCAGCTACTCGATGAAATAAGCGGGTGCGTCCAGCGTAGGACGGATGGTATGAATGAGAACCACTGAAAGGTAGGGTTGCCATGGACTTGCAAGTGCTGCACGTCGTGCATTATTTACCGTTGTGGTTTTTGATCTTCGCGCTGTTTCTGCCGCGAGTGGCGCTCGTGGTGGGCTGGCTGCAAGGGACGCTGCTTCCCTTCCATCTGCATGGGTTGGTGCCGCTGGCGTTTGGGGTGTTTCTGCCGCGGATTTTGATTCTGTTTTTAATTTATGTAGACCAGGGCATCAGCCTTTGGTTTGTGATTCATCTGGTCGTGGCATTGATGGTCTGGGGCGGTTCTGGTGGCTACCAGACGCGGAGGCGACGGCGCAGCGACGGATGAACTGCACGCATCTCAGATGACGGCTGGAACCGTGGCGCGTTATCCTAAGCAGATAGAAAAAAACTCGTAGCAGAGCGGAGATTCATGGAACGGCGTAAGGTTGGCATTCTCGGCGCGACCGGCATGGTCGGGCAACGATTCATTCAATTGTTGAGCAATCATCCGTGGTTTGAGATTGCGTGGCTCGCGGCGAGCGATCGCAGCGCGGGCAAGACCTACGGTGAAGCGTGCAAGTGGAAGCTGGATACGCCGCTGCCGGCCAGGATTGCCGCCATGACGGTGCAGCCCAACGTGCCGGAAGGCTGTGTAGGCGAACTGCCGAAGATTATCTTCGCTGCACTGGATGCGGATATTGCGCGAGAGCTGGAGCCGAAGTTTGCAGCAGCCGGATGTGCGGTGATCTCGAACTCCAGCGCGTTCCGCATGGTTGAGGACGTACCGCTGGTCGTGCCGGAGGTGAACTCCGACCATCTGGAGATGATCGAATCGCAGAGCTGGCGGAAGCAGAGCGGTGGGTACATTGTGACCAATCCAAACTGCTGCGCGATCGGGCTGGTGATGGCGCTGAAGCCGCTGGAAGAACGGTTTGGTATCGAGAGTTTGTTTGTGAGCACGATGCAGGCAGTCAGCGGCGCGGGCTATCCGGGCGTGGCCTCGTTGGATATTCTGGGCAACGTTGTTCCGTACATAAAGAACGAAGAAGAGAAGCTGCAGGAAGAAGTGAACAAGCTGCTGGGCAGTCTGCGCGGCGGCCGGTTCGAGATGCTGGATGCCAAGGTGAGCGCGCACTGCAACCGCGTGCCGGTGGAAGATGGCCATACCGAGTGCGTGAGCATCAAGTTCCGCAAGAAGGCTACACGGGAAGAAGTACTGGCAGCGTGGAGCGAGTTCAATCCGCTGCTAGGACAGCATCTGCACCTGGCGCCGGAGCAGCCGGTGGAGTACGACGCTGCGGTGGACCGTCCGCAGCCACGCCTGGACCGGATGCGCGGTCATGGTATGGCAGCCACGGTAGGACGTTTGCGCGAGTGCAGCCTGCTGGACTGGAAGTTTGTGGTGCTGTCGCACAATACGATTCGCGGTGCTGCTGGTGCAGCGGTGTTGAACGCCGAAGTGCTGGCACGACTGGGCAAGCTGGATAAGCTGGGGGTTGCAAGGCCAACGGCGTCGGTGGCGGTGACCGCTTGAATACGATGCGCGAATCGCTGGTGGTGATGAAGTTTGGCGGCACCTCGGTGGAAGATGCGCAGGCGATGCAGCGTACGGCTGGAATCGTGGCTGGACGGCGCGAGCGCGGCTTGAGTGCCGTGGTAGTGGTCTCGGCCATGGCGAAGGTGACGGACCAGTTGCTGGCGGCGGCGGATGCAGCCGGACGCGGCGATAAAGCGGGTGCGCTGGCACTGGCCTCGCGCCTGCGGACACGTCACATCGACACGGCTGCGGCGCTGGTAACGGACGATGGGGTGCGGGCCGCACTGCAGACTGTACTGCACAATGAGTTCGATGCGCTGGACGACCTGCTGCGCGGAATCGCCGCGGTGGGCGAGTTGACGCCGCGCACGAACGACCTGGTGGTCAGCTTCGGTGAACGCATGTCCAGCCGGATGATGGCCGAGGCGTTGACGCAGAAGGGCCTGGACGGTGTGCACGTGGATGCGCGGACCTGCATCATTACGGATTCGCACTACGGCAAGGCGGCTCCGCAGGAGACGGCGATTGAGGCCAGGCTGACGGAGTTGGTGCTGCCGCTGATCGAAGCGGGTAAGACGCCGATCATGGGCGGATTCATCGGGTCGAATGCAGACGGAATTACGACGACACTGGGACGCGGTGGCAGCGACTATACCGCGGCGCTGGTAGGCGGCGGTCTGTATGCCGGGGCGATCGAGATCTGGACCGATGTGAACGGCATTATGACCACCGATCCGCGCATCTGCCCGGATGCGCTGCGGGTGAAGACGATCAGCTTCGAAGAGGCCGCGGAGTTGGCATACTTTGGCGCGAAGGTGCTACATCCGGCGACGATTCTGCCAGCCGTGCAGAAGAGCATTCCGGTGTGGGTGCTGAACAGCCGCAACGCCGAGAACGAAGGCACCAAGATCACAGCAATGGCGGCCAAGTGCAGCAGCCCCTTCAAGAGCATCGCGGCCAAGAAGAAGCTGACGATCATCGACGTGGTGGCAAGCCGGATGCTGATGTCGCACGGATACCTGAAGGCGGTGTTCGACGTCTTCGACAAGTATGAGTGCGCGATTGATATGGTCTCGACCAGCGAGGTGAGCATATCGCTCACGGTGGACTCGAACCAGCGACTGCCGGAGATTTGTGCGGAGCTAGGCAAGATTGCCGACGTGAAGTACGAGGGCCGCAAGGCGCTGGTATGCCTGGTTGGAGAAGATATTCGCGGACACAACGGAATCGCGGGACAGGTGTTTACCGCGGTGAGCCATGTGAATGTGCGGATGATCTCGCAGGGCGCCAGCGAGATCAACATGAGCTTCATGATCGACGAAGATGACGTGGAGGAGGCGGTGCGTAGTCTGCATGCGGTCTTCTTTGCGAATCCGGATGCGACGGTATTTGACGTCGCTGCGCGGGTACCGGCAGCAGGCGCGTAGAGCAGGGGAAGGATCACGATGCGAGTACTGGTTCTAGGACATGGCAAGACAGGCAAGCTGGTGGCGAGTGTGGCGGCGGAGCGTGGCCATAGCGTCCACGTGCTGGATGCCAAGGAGAATGCAGCCGCCAGTGCGTTGACGCCGCCATTTGTGGCGGGGTTCGATGTGGTGATCGACTTTACGGCTCCGGATGCCGTACTGCAAAATATGCGTGCCTGCCTGGCGACCGGTGCCAAGATGGTGATCGGCACGACGGGCTGGTACGACAAACTGGCCGATATGCGCGGGTTAGCTGAGCGCAAGCAAGCCGGGCTACTGTATGGGACCAATTTTTCCATCGGCGTGCAGGTGATGTTGCAACTGGCTGGCAAGATGGGCGAGTTGCTGAAGACTGCTGGCTATAGCTTCTCGATTGAAGAGACGCACCATGAGACCAAGCTGGACTCGCCGTCGGGAACAGCGCTGAGCCTGTCTGAGGTGGTGAAGACTGCGACCGGGCTGGGTGAGATCCCGATCAAGGCTAATCGCACCGGCGATGCGGCCGGAACGCATGTGCTGGTGGCTTCCAGCGCGTCCGACCGGCTGGCGCTGACGCATGAGTCGTTCTCGCGGCGCGGCTTTGCCGAAGGTGCCGTGCGTGCCGCAGAGTGGCTGGCGACGCGGACCGGCTGCTACGACTTTCAGGATGTGTACACGCAGATCTAGTTTTTTGATCGACGCCATTGGTACCGGGCTGGAGCCGCTTGCCATGTGCAGGCGGCTACTTCTAGGCTAAGGGTATGTCTACTGCTGTAACGCCCACGCCCACCTCGTTTGATTTCGCTTCCCTCCCTTTTGAAGAAAAACTGGACCGCTTTGCCCAGGTGGCCGTACACGTTGGCCTGAACCTGCAGGCGGGACAGGAACTGTTGATTACCGCATCGGTCGAGATGCTTCCGCTGGTGCGACGCATCACCGCACACGCGTATCAGGCTGGCGCGTTGCTGGTCACCACGTTCTATGGTGACGATGAGAGTGCGCTGGCGCGCTACCAGTACGCGTCGGATGCGTCGTTCGACTACGCAGCGCAGTGGATGGCGGATGGTATTGCGACGGCCTATCGCAATGGTGCGGCGCGGCTTGGCATCGCCGGGGCGAATCCGGCACTGCTGGCGGGCCAGGACCCGGCGAAGGTCTCGCGGGCCAACATTGCTGCCTCCAAGGCCAACAAGCCTGCAATGGAGCTGATTACGCGCCACGCGATCAACTGGTCGATCGTTGCCGCGGCCACGCCTGCCTGGGCGAAGCTGGTCTTCCCTGCTCTGCCGGAGGAGCAGGCCGTGGCGAAGCTGTGGGACGCGATCTTCACGGCGTCGCGCGTAACCTCCGCGGACCCAGTCGCTGCGTGGAAGGCGCACAGCCAGCACCTGCACGAGCGCGTGGCCTACCTGAACGAGAAGCGATATCACGCCCTGCGCTTCCGCACTGCGGATGGGACGACAGACCTGACGGTGGGTCTGGCCGACGATCATCTGTGGGCCGGGGGTGGCGACAAGTCAGGTAACGGGGTCTTCTGCAACCCGAACATTCCTACCGAGGAGTGCTTTACCACTCCGCACAAGGACCGCGTCGATGGCTTTGTGAAGGCGTCGAAGCCGCTATCGCACCAGGGGACGCTGATCGAGAACATTACCTGCACGTTCGAAGGCGGCAAGATTGTGAAGGCTACGGCGACAGCCGGCGAGGACGTGCTGAATCGGCTGATCTCGACCGACGATGGGGCGCGGCGACTGGGCGAAGTGGCACTGGTGCCGCACTCCTCGCCGGTTGCGCAGAGCGGGGTGCTGTTCTGGAACACGCTGTTTGACGAGAACGCCGCGAGCCATATCGCGCTGGGTCAGGCGTACTCCACCTGCCTGATCGACGGGGAGACGATGGACGCCGAACAACTGGCAGCACGCGGCGCGAACGCCAGCCTGATCCATGTGGACTGGATGATCGGCTCCGGCCAGATGGACGTGGATGGGGTGAAGTCCGATGGAACGACGGAGCCGCTGATGCGGCAAGGCGAGTGGGTCTAGCCTGCCTAAGTGACGTCTGCTGAGGACGGTACACCGTAGTCGCGGAGAGCCGATACAGCGCCCTTGACCGGGGCGGTCACGGGATTTCCGCGACTTTTCCATAGAAAACGCCTATTTCTCCCGATTCGATGCGAAAAGTGGAGTAGAGTGAGACTCAACCCGGGTATAGGTTCGTCTGTACCCATGTTGCCCCCACCCAAGTTGGTTTCTTTCAGCCATGTCCGCTGAGCCGGGAATACACCCATCGGAAGCATAGGAGATCGTCTGACCTTCTGGCTCGTCCGTGTGGCGTTTCCACCCTATCGATATCGATCCAGGAGAGCTCCTATGAACTCGAATCTCAGCAGTGGTGTATCGCGCAGAAACTTCATGCGCATCCTTGGGGCAGCCTCAGCGGCTACTTCTTTTCCTGCATTTGCATCGGTGTCGCAGTCGTCGGCGACTCCGCAGGCAGGCCATCGCGGCGTGTCCGATATGGGCGAGATGCGTCAGCTTCCGCCGGACACGGTGATTATCAGTTCCAATGAGAATCCACTGGGCCCGGCGCAGTCGGCGTTGTCGGCCATCTGCACGACAGCCTCGCTGGGCGGGCGCTACCACTTCGATGAGACGATGAAGACGCTGACAGCGTTCAACGAGATCTATGGGCTGAAGCGCGGCTACTCCGCCCTGTTCCCCGGCTCCGGCGGGCCGCTGGATCTGGCGCTGATGTCGAACATCGGGCCGGACAAGCCGCTGGTCTACGCCGACCCGAGCTACGAGCAGGGACCACGTGCCGCCGATGTGATGAAGGCACCCAAGTTCGCGGTTCCGCTTACCCCGACGTATGCGCACGACGTGAAGGCGATGCTGGCGGCACATCCTTCGCCGGGCGCGTACTACATCGTGAATCCGAATAACCCAACCGGAACCATGACGCCGCGCGAAGATATTCTGTGGCTGCTGAAGAACAAGCCCAAGGGTTCGGTAGTGATTGTGGACGAGGCGTATCACCACTTCTCGAACGACGAGTCGGTGATCGACCAGGTTGCAGCCGACCAGGACATTATCGTGATGCGGACGTTCTCGAAGATCTACGGCATGGCGGGTCTGCGGGCAGGGTTTGCCGTGGCGCGACCGGACCTGATTGCGAAGTTCGGCACGGTAGGCGGTCCAAGCCGCAGCCTGGCGAGCATCTCCATCACCAGTTCGGCAGGGGCGCGTGCCAGTCTGCAGGACAAGGATCTGGTGCCGCTGCGCAAGAAGATCAACGCCGACATCCGCTCGGAGACGCTGGAGTTCCTGACCAAGAAGGGCTACAAGATCGTCCCCGGCTCGCAGGGCAACATGTTCATGGTGGACGTGAAGCGTCCTGGCGGCGAGTTCAAGAACGCCATGCTACAGGAGAATGTGGCGATCGGCCGCTCGTGGGCCGCCATGCCAACCTATGTCCGCGTCACCGTCGGAACCAGGCAGGAGATGGCGAAGTTCCAGACTGCCTTCGTCAAGTGCATGGAGATGACGCCGGGCACCGTCAACGGAGCAGCGGCACTGCATCTGCCGGAGTTCCATGTACCCTCCGAGCTGTATCGCGGGTAGTAAGGACGCATCGCACGCGGAACCACATCGCCAACGGCCCCGGGGCACAACCTCCGGGGCCGTTGATTTTGGGTGTGGGGACCAGTTTTCCTAAGGGTTCTGAAAGTGTTGCGCCAGGAGCGGGCCAGACGCGATAAACTTGCAGGAATTATGGAACTGATGGGTTGTGGAACAGCGCTGGTTACTCCCTTTCGCAGGGATGGCAGCGTCGATGAGCCTGCGCTGCATACTCTGGTGCACTGGCAGATTGAAAACGGGATAGATTTTCTGGTTCCTTGCGGCACCACGGGCGAGGCTTCCACACTGACGGAAGCGGAGTGGCTACGGGTGGTAGAAGTAGTCGTCGGAGCCGCTGGTGGACGGGTGCCGGTATTTGCCGGCTGCACCCATAACGCCACCCACGAGGCGGTGGCCAAGGCCCGCAAGCTGGCCGGGGTGCATGGTCTTTCGGGGATTCTGACCGCCAACCCCTACTACAACCGCCCCGGGCAAGAGGGGCAGTATCAGCACTTCAAGGCGATCGCCGAGGCGACCGACCTGCCGGTGCTGCTGTACAACATTCCGGCACGGACCGGCGTGAATCTGGAGCCAGCGACGGTGCTGCGACTGGCAGAGGTCAAGAACATCATTGGGATCAAGGAGTCCAGCGGCAACATTGCGCAGATTACCGAGTTACTGACGACGCTGCCGCGCAGCTTCAAGGTCTTTGCCGGGGACGACGGACTGGCGCTGCCGGTGCTCGCGCTGGGCGGGGCGGGGCTGATCTCGGTCGCGTCGAACGCGATTCCGGGGCAGATGGCGGCCATGGTTCGTGCGGCGCTGGATAGTGACTGGCCGACGGCGCGGCGCATCAATCGCCAGTTCTTCCGACTGATGCAGGCACACTTCTGGGAGCCGAGCCCCGCGCCGGTCAAGGCCGTGATGGCCATGCTGGGACGCGGCGAAGACGTACTGCGGCTGCCCATGGTTCCTGTCACGGTGACCACGCGGCGCAAGCTGGAGACGGTCGTCGGAGAGCTGGGACTGCTGGCCAATGCGCCCTACAACGGCGAAGATCTGCGGATGTTTTAGCGCGGACGCTGCGGCAGATAGATGAGACTACACAACATCAGGGGATAGGTGTGACCGTGAGCGAGACACTGGAAACGAAGATTGAGCATTGGTTTGCGCAGGGCGCCGCCGCAATCGGGCAGGCCGAGGCGGAGGCAGCGTTCTATGCGCTGCGTTACGGACTGGAGACCGGCAGCCTGCGGTCCGCGGAGCCGGACGCTTCGCTGCCGCTGGGCTGGCGCGTGAATGCATGGGTAAAACGAGGGATTTTGCTGGGCTTTCGGCTGGGCCAGTTGGCCGAGATGGGCTGTGCGGAGGGATCTTCGTTCGTGGATAAGGGGACGTATCCGGCGCGGCGATTTACGGTTGCCGATGGTGTTCGGGTGGTGCCGGGTGGGTCCAGCGTGCGCAGCGGAGCCTTTGTTTCCAAGGGTGTTGTCGTGATGCCACCTGCCTATGTGAACGTGGGCGCGTATGTGGACGAGGGCACCATGGTGGACTCGCACGCGCTGGTGGGTAGCTGCGCGCAGATTGGCAAGCGGGTGCATCTGAGTGCTGCCGCGCAGATTGGCGGCGTGCTGGAGCCGGTGAACGCTTCGCCAGTGATCATCGAAGATGATGCACTTATTGGTGGAAACACAGGGGTTTACGAGGGAACCGTGGTGCGGCGGCGGGCAGTGCTGGCGGCAGGAACGGTGCTGACGCGGGGCACGCCGGTGTACGACCTGGTGCGGGGCGAGGTGTACAAGGCGACGGCGGAGATGCCGCTGGTGATACCGCAAGGAGCCGTGGTGGTGCCGGGTTCGCGGGCCATTCGGACGGGAAAAGGCGCGGAGTGGGGGCTGTCTGTGGCGACTCCGGTGATTGTGAAGTATCGCGACGAAAAGACTGAGCTTTCGCTGGCGTTAGAGGACTTACTGCGGTAATTTGCTGGACAAAAGCTGGAGATTTGTGTGGCAAACGTGGTGAAACGTACCGGTAAGAGTGCGTATGGTGTTATCCAACCAATGGATGAGCCGGGGTTTGGGGCTAAAGACTGGTAGACTTAGAGATTGATGGCTCAAGATAAATTAAAGATTATTCCGCTGGGTGGCCTGGGCGAGTTCGGTATGAACTGCACGGTCCTCCGCTGGCAGGACGACATTATCGTCGTCGATGCCGGTCTGATGTTTCCTGAAGAAGAGTTACTGGGTGTCGACATTGTTGTGCCGGACATCAGCTACCTGATCGAAAACCGGTCGAAGGTTCGCGCTATTGTGCTGACGCACGGGCACGAGGACCACATCGGCGGGTTGCCGTGGATTCTGAGTGAACTGAACGTTCCGGTGTACGGAACCGAGTTCACACTGGCCTACGTGGAAGGCAAGCTGGAAGAGCACCGCCTGCTGGACGATGCGGACCTGATTGAGATGCTTCCGGGCAAGCGTTTTACGCTGGGGCCGTTCTCGATCATGCCGATCCGGGTGACGCACTCGCTGGTGGATTGCGTTGCGCTGGCGATCCATACCCCTGTGGGCGTGGTGCTGCATACGGGCGACTTCAAGGTCGACCTTTCGCCACCGGATGGCAAGCCGTTCGATTTGCACGCGTTTGCCGAACTGGGCAAGCATGGCGTGCTGGCGTTGCTGCAGGACTCGACCAACGTCGATCGTCCTGGCTATACGCCGAGTGAGCGCGCGGTTCGTCCGCGGCTGGATGAGATCTTCGCGCAGACCAAGAAGAAGCTGTTCTTCAGTTGCTTCTCGTCGTCGATCCACCGCATTCGGGTGGCGATGGAGCTGGCGCACCAGCATGGCCGCAAGGTGGCTGTGATTGGCCGTTCGCTGGACAACTCCACCGAGATTGCGCAGGACCTGGGCTACCTGGATCTGCCGCAGGGATTGATCATCAATCCGGGCCAGATTCGCGACCTGCCTTCGAACAAGGTCTGCATCATGATCAGCGGGACGCAGGGCGAGCCGATGAGCGCGCTGAGCCGGGCCGCGGTCAACAACCACAAGTTTGCGCACATTGACGCGGGCGACACCGTGCTGCTGAGCTCGCGGGTGATCCCAGGCAACGAGAAGTCCATCTACCGGATGATCGACCACCTGGAACGCCGCGATGCCAAGGTGATCCACGACGATGGTACGGCCGGGCTGATTCACGTCAGCGGCCACGCCAGCCAGGAAGAGCTGCGGCTGATGATTAACCTCGTCCGTCCGAAGTTCTTTATCCCGATCCACGGCGACTACCGTCACCTGAAGCGTCATGCGGAGCTGGCGGGTTCGGTGGGGATCGTCGAAAAGACCTTCCTGATCGAAGACGGCGACATTCTGGAGTTCGACAAGACGACGGCGACCAAGACCGGCAAGGTTACGGTGGGACGCGTGTGCATCGACTCTGGCGGCTCGTCCACGGATGTGGTCGAAGACGTGGTGATCAAGGACCGGAAACACCTGAGCGAAGACGGCATTGTGCTGCCGATCGTCGCGATCAACAAGCGTACGGGCAAGCTGGAGAAGGCGCCGGAGATTGTGATTCGCGGCATGGCGATCGACGAAGCGATCATGATCGCGGAGGCCAAGCAGATTGTGCAGCGTACGCTGGACTCCTCGGGTGCCGAAGAGAAGGCGGACTACGGCGTGATCAAGGAAAAGATCCGCAACGATCTGAAGAAGTACATC